>JAGNHB010000007.1:0-926 GCA_018001935.1 Acidobacteriota bacterium | reverse complement strand
GTGAATCACCCGTTCCGCACATTCGACCCCTTCGGGGTCGGGGGCATCGCCTGTCTCCTTTTCTATTCACATTCGACCCCTTCGGGGTCGGGGGCATTGCCTGTCTCCCTTACTATTCACATTCGACCCCTTTGGGCTCGGGGGGGAGGCGGCGGAGGACGAGGAGGGTGAGGTCGTCGCCGGGTCCCTTGGGGCCCGCGTGCCGGCGCACCGAGCGCAGGATGCAGTCCCGGATGCCGGCCGCGGTGTCATTCCCCTCGAGGCAGGCGGCAACCGTTTCCAGGAGCCGGGTCGTCCCGTACTCCGCGCCGCCTTCCCCCCACGCTTCCGTGACCCCGTCCGAGAACATCACCAGGAGGTCCCCCGGCTCGAGGTCTACCGCGCCGGGTTCGTAGACGGCGTCCTCCAGGACCCCCAGGATCAGCCCGCCTTCGGTCAGTTCCAGGGCGGGACGCCCCTTCCGAAGCAGGATGGGCGGGTTGTGACCGGCATTGACGTACCGGAAGCGGTGCTCCGCAGTGTCGAGGACCCCGAAGAAGAGGGTGACGAAGTGCTCGCCCCCCGTGTTGCGGCAGACGAGAGCGTTGGTCCGGCCGGCGAGCGTCTCCACGGGAGGCGCCGACAGGACAAGGCTCCGCACGACGGCCTGGACGTTGGCCATCAGCAGGGCGGCGCTGAGGCCTTTTCCCGAGACGTCCGCCACGCAGAGGGCGAAGCGGTGCCCATCGACGCAGATGACGTCGTGGTAGTCCCCCCCGACCGCCCGGACGGGGAGGCTCACCGCCGCCACGTCGTACCCCGCTGTTCGCGCCGGTCTGGGATGAGGCCAAAATCAGCGGTTTGGGGTGAGGCCAGCGACTGGTTTTCAATCGACAGTGCAAAGAGAGAGGATTTCGCAGGAGCGAGAAGGGAGCTCGGTTCACCGG
>JAGNHB010000006.1 GCA_018001935.1 Acidobacteriota bacterium | reverse complement strand
CGCCCGCAGGGTTCCTCTTGTCACTTGTCGATGAAACGGTTACAATAGGCACGTACTCCGGGTTTGCGAGCGGGCGATTTCGACCAACCAGATGGCATGTGGAGGATTTATGAGGCTTGCAGCGCGTCGCGTCTTCCCGGTGATCGCCTTCACCGTCGGGTCCTGCCTGTGTGCGTTCGGGGGTGCCGGGACCGGCCCCCAGGACGTCCCCGAGAAGGAGAAGTCCGACCCCTCCAGGGTGGCGTACACCTGGTCGGGCGACGGGCAGGTCATCGACCTGCAGTGGACCCACCAGGGCGCCCGCCTGGCCCTGCTGATCCGGCGGGGGGAAAAACCCGGGCGGCTGGTGGTCATCGACCCCGCGGCCAAGCGGGTCACCGCCGACATGCCCCTGCCCGTGGGGGTCCTGCCCGTCTGCGGGGACTGGTTGAAGGGAGACGCCGCGCTGCTCGTGGCCTTCCGCAAGGCGGAGGACGAGTATCCCCTCTACCGGGTGTCCCCCCGGGAGCGGGTTTGCCGGAAAGTGTATCCGGACATCGTCACCCCCTACATCCAGATTTTCGAGATCGTCTGCGACGGCAGCTCGGCGCGCTGGGCCGTGGCCTGCGTGGGCGAGGGGCACCCGGACGCGGCCATCTTCGACGACGGCAAACTCCTCCACCAGACCGACGTCTACCCCGGGGGCATCGGCCTGGTCCACTGGCGGGAGGGGAAACTCTTCTGCCAGTCCACCGCGTGGCTCGAGTACGGCCTGACCCGGGACGCCCGGGCCAAGGACTCCCGCCTCGACCCCAAAAAAGCCGACGGGCACGAGGAGTGGGTGGTCTACCGGGTCGATCCCGGAACGGGGACCGCCGAAGCGGTGGAGAACTTCAAGCCGGACGAGGCCGTCAAGCTGTCGTCGGACGGCATGTTTCGCTACGAGGCGGAACAGGACGGCGAAACCCGTTTCACCGTGAAGATCTTCGCCATGCGCTGAGCGGGCCGGTTCGAGCCTATCCCGCCCCGGCCTGCGAGACGGGAGAGGACGAAAGGACCAAAAGGACATAAAGGACATAAAGGACATAAAGGACATAAAGGGCCAAAAGACGGCCTTGCATTCCTTCGCTGCCTTTCGCCGTCCTTTATGTCCTTTATGTCCTTTTGGTCCCTGGGTCCTTTTCCGAACCAGGTTCAGGCCAGCGTCAGCCGGTGAAAGCGTTTCTTCCCGATCTTGACCAGCGCCGACCCTTCGGTGAAATCCGCCGCGCCCAGCACGCAGGGGAGCGCCTCGATGCGGCGCCCGCCCACGGTGAGCCCCCCCTGTTGCACCAGTCGGCGGACCTCCGCCTTGGAGGGCACCAGTCCCGACTCCACCAGGACCGCGCAGAGGTCGAGGCCGGCCGCCAGGCGGGCCCGTTCCACCGGGGTCGAGGGAAGGGTGTCCGACCCCGCGTCGCCCGTCCGCGGGATTCCCGAGGAGGTCTCGACGGCCCCGTCCGGGTCCGAACAGCCGAACTGCCGGACCGCCGAGTGATAGGAGGCGTCGGCGTTTTCCTTCCCGTGCACCTGGCGGGTGACCTCCCAGGCGAGGATCTCCTTGGCACGGTTGAGGAGCGGCGGCTGGAGGGCCGACAGGCGCCCCACCTCGTCCATGGGGAGGAAGGTGAAGAGGCCGAGGAGTTTGCGCACGTCCGCGTCCTCGACGTTGCGCCAGAACTGGTAGAAGTCGAAGACGGGCGTCCGCGCGGCGTCAAGCCACACGTTCCCCGCCGCGGACTTGCCGAACTTCTGCCCGGAGCTGTTCATCAGCAGGGGGAAGGTGAGGCCGAGGGCCGCGGCGTTCAGCTTCTTCCGCACCAGTTCCACGCCCGCCACGATGTTCCCCCACTGGTCCTGGCCGCCCATCTGCACCAGGCACTGCCGGTCGCGGGCCAGGACGTAGAAATCGTAGGCCTGCAGGAGCGGGTAGTTGAACTCCAGGAAAGAGAGCCCCGTCTCGAGGCGCTGCTTGACCGACTCCGCCGTGAGCATCCGGTTGATGCTGAAGTGCCGCCCGATCTCCCGGAGGAACTCGATGTAGTTGATGGGCATCAGCCACTCGGCGTTGTTGAGGAGGAGCGCCCGCCCGTCGGCAAAGTCGAGGAAACGCTCCAGTTGAGCGCGCAGTCCGACGGCGTTCTCCCCGATCTTCTCGCAGCTGAGGAGCTGGCGCATCTCGGTGCGGCCGCTGGGGTCGCCCACCATGCAGGTCCCGCTGCCCAGGAGGGCAATGGGCCGGTGGCCGGCGCGCTGGAGATGGACCATGGCCAGGATGGGCACCATGCTCCCCACGTGGAAGCTGTCCGCCGTGGGGTCGTATCCGATGTAGAAGGCCTTTCCGGGCTCGGCGAGGTGCTCGCGGGCGGCGGTTTCGTCGGTGCACTGGTAGATGAATCCCCGCTCGAGCAGGATGTCGTATACATTACGGTTCATGTGTTCACCTCGTGGGAGTGTATTCCCGGATCAGTTCGAGGACGTCGGCCCCGACCACCAGGCTGGCCCGGCTGAAGATGGCGTTGAGGAGCACCACGACGCGGTCCCGGGGCCTCAGCGCCGTGATGACGCCCGTCTGCCCCTCGAAGGCCCCCATGGTGATCCGGACGGGGTCACCGGGCTTGAAGGCCCGCTCCTCCACCAGGAAACCCTGGTCGTTGAGCTGCTCGCGGATCGACGTGATGATGGCCGGGTCCACGGGGATGGGGCGGTCGTCGAATGACACCACGCGGTTGACCCCCGGCGTGTGGTTGACGGTGTAGAGCCAGCGGGCAGGGTCGAAACGCACGAAGAAGTAGCAGGGGAAGAGGGGCCGGATGAGGGTCTTCCCGCGGAACCGGCGGCACGACTGGGGGAGGAAGGTCTCCAGGCCGATCTGGAGGAGCTTGACGTCGGTGACGTGCTCCTTCTGGCGCCGGGTGTAGACGGCGTACCAGTTCGGCCCTTCTTCGAAGCCCGGGAAATGCATGCGGCCGCCCGTTCGGAGTTTGTGCTCCCGGGACGGCGATGGGGAGCCGGGCCCGGGGCAATCGGGTATTATACCCGATCGCCCCCCCGCCCCAAAGTGTTTTTCTCCCCCGTCCCTGCGAGGTCCCTCCGGCCCTGCCACGGTCCCGGGGTCGCTTTCGCCCGCGGTCGGGTCAGCTCTTGCCCAGCAACTCCTCGACCTTGCCGCGCAGGGCGTCCTCGTTTCCGGAGCCCACGTGGAGGTCCACGACGTTGCCGTCCTTCCCGATGACCACCAGGGTCGGGATCCCGAGCACGCCGTAGGCATCGAACGCGTCCCCCCCGTCCGCCACCGCGATGGGATACGGCAGCTTGTGGCGGGTGACGAACTCCCCGATGAGGTTGAACTCCTGGGTGGGCTCCACCTTGCCCTTGTCCTGGATGTCATCGCGGTACCGGCCGTAGTAGCGGGTGAACCCCACCACCACCAAACCCCGGTCCTTCATCTCGGTGTACCACTTCACCAGGTGGGGCATCGTCTGGCGGCACGGCCCGCACCAGGGGGCCCAGAAGTCGAGGAGGACCACCTTCCCCTTCAGGGACTCGAGGGAGAGGGCCTCGGTGTTGATCCACTTCCCGGCGCTGACGGCGGGGGCCGGCTTCCCGACCAGCTCGATCTGCTTGAGGACCGACTGGGCCTGAAACTTCACACGGGTCATGGAGGCGGGCAGGTCCGCGGCGATCAGTTTCTGCGCGTACTCCTTCCGGATGGAAGGCGCCGCCCCGCCGGTGGCGAGGCCGACGAAGACCCCGTAGTACGCCTCGTCCCTGGGCAGCTTGTCTTCGAGGGTGCGAAAGAGGGCCGCGGCCTTGTCGGCCTCGTCCTTCTCCAGGAGGATCAGCACTTTCTGGAAGGACGCCTGGTCCGCCAGCGGGGACTTCCGCTCGACGAGGGCGTCGGCCAGGACCAGGGCGTCGGCGGGCCGGTCCAGGCGCTGGTAGGCTTCACAGCGCCACAGGTCGAGGTCGTCGGAGGCTTTCTCGCCCTGGTACTTGGCCACCAGGGCCTCGAGGTCCTTCCGGTACTGCTCCAGGGCGCTCTTGTACTCCTCCCGGCTCTTCACGGTCTGCATCTTCTGCATGAAGCCGTCGTTGAGGGCCTTGTAGTCCGTTCGGTAGGCGGGGGCGGCCTCCTCGGCGAAGAGGGCGAACGCCGTGCAGAGAACCGCCAGGAGGGTGACGAGGGTTCGGGACATGCGGGGTCTCCTTGGAAAAGATGGACGGGTCAACCGTCGAAACGGGGAGTATACGGGAATTCCAGGGGAATGGGTCGGAAAAAGGAGCCAGGAGCCGGTACTCCGGATTCAGATCGAATCATGCATATGACGCCCCCGTAAAAAGTCCCTTGCAGCCCGCGGATCACGCGAATCGTCGCGAATCGGAATGTCAAACGTCATTTTATTTCTTTGTCTTCTGTATTCGCGTCAATCGGCGTTATTCGCGGGAAATCTCCGATGGGCGACTTTTTACGGGGGCGTCGTCTTTCACTTCCCCGCAGATTCGTCTATACTGTGCTTCTGTTTTTTCACCGGGAGGTTTTCATGCTGGAAGCGGAAAGGGAATTCGCCCTGCGGGTTGTCCGGACGGCCTGCCGTGTTTGCCGGGTGGTCCAGGCGGGGCTCGAGACGTCGGACACCGCCGCCAAGGAGGACCGCTCGCCGGTCACCGTGGCGGACTACGCCGTCCAGGCCCTCGTGTCCCACGGCCTGGGTCTCGATTTCCCCGGGGACGCGCTCCTGGCGGAAGAGAGCGCCGCCGGCCTGGCCGCCGCCGGCGGACCGCCCCTGGTCCGGCGCCTCGCGGACGTGCTGCGCCCCTTTCTTCCGGGCCTGGCGGAACCGGAGATCCCCGCCCTGATCGACCGCGGGCGGAGCGGAAACGGCGGCCGGCAGTGGGTCCTCGACCCCGTGGACGGCACCAAGGGCTTCCTTCGCGGCGGGCAGTACGCGGTGGCCCTGGCCCTGCTTGTCCACGGCGAGCCGGTTCTGGGGGTCCTCGGCTGCCCCAACTTCCCGGTCCCGGAGGGTCTTCCGGGGGACATGCCCCAAACCGGTTGCCTCTTTGCCGCCGTCCGGGGCCAGGGAGCCTCCGTTCTGTCCCTGGAAGGCTCCCACGAGACCCCCGTCCGCGTTTCGGACCGTTCGGACCTTCACCGGGCCGTCCTCTGCGAATCCTTCGAACCGTCGCACATGGATGGTGAACGCACGGGGCGGATCGCGCACCGTCTCGGGCTGGCCGCGCCCCCGCTCCGGATGGACAGCCAGTGCAAGTACGCCGCGGTGGCCGGCGGTCAGGCCGACATCTACCTTCGCATCCCGCCGCGGGACGGCTTCCGGGAAAACGCCTGGGACCACGCCGCCGGCTGGGTGGTGATCACCGAGGCGGGAGGGACCGTCACCGACCTCCGGGGCGAGCCCCTCGACTTCTCCCGCGGCCCGACCCTGGACGCCAACTTCGGCATCCTGGCCACGAACGGCCGCCTTCATGCTTCTCTCCTGTCCGTGCTGATGGAAAGCCGCCGCTGACGGAAACGAAACCGGGACAGGCAGGTCTCGAGCGCTTTTCGAATGATCGCGTAGCGGCGGAAGGCGGTTTGCTCCAGTTCGTCACGGACCTCTGAAGGCAAGCTGACGGTCAGCGGCGCCCTCATTGAGCGCCTTCCTCGGCCTGTAATAGCAATTGGTCCGGTGAGCCGGAGAGGGGAAGGCCGTTTTCCGGACCATGCAGCGAAAACTCAGCTTTTGATAGGGTTCTTCCAGTGGACGCCCGGGAATCGTGAGAAATCGGCGTCGGTGGACATGAGGGTGCAGCCGTGCTCGATGGCCAGGGCGGCCAAGTGAGCGTCGGGCACGAGGTTTCCCCCGGCCTGGCCCTCCTCCATCAGCCGACGAAACACGGTCCAGTGCCGCTCCGTCGGGTTCACCAGGCGCACGCAGGGTTGATCGAGCCAACTCTGGACGCGGGCCACAGCCTGTTCCACCGACAGGGGGCTCGTGAAGACGCGGGGGTTGGTGCCGATCCGGATGAAGGCCCCCAGAACGTCCCAACTCAGGCAGACCGGCCCGGGGCCGGACAACCGGGCGTCCCACCACTCCCGTGCGACCGTGTTTCGGGGGCTGGTCTCGTCTTCCGCGTAGAGAAGAATGTTGGCATCGACCAGGATCAACGGCTGTCCTCTCCTTCGACCCGGGAGAGGAGTTCCCGGATGTTGTCCAGGTTCATCCCTTCCCGGAGGCCCATCCGGTTCGGTTTCGTGCGGTACGGGCGGGAGGAGGACCCTTCCCGGACGACCCGCAGGCCCGCCCGCAAGGCTTCGTTCAAGACCTGGCGGAAGGGAGCGTTCGAATCCTTGGCCACCTTTCGGGCGGCATCCAGAACATCCTCGTCGAGATTCAGCGTTGTTCTCATACGACCATCATAACACCAACGCAAATGATGTCAAGGCATCAATTCTTCACGGCAGCGGCTGGAGGCCGAAGGACTGCCACTCCTCCCGGGAGGGGCCGTACACGCCCGGGACCTTGAGCCCCGCCTGGCGCATGAGGACGGTGAGCTGGGCCCGGTGGTGGGCCTGGTGAAGGATGAGGACGCCCAGGGTCTTCCCGCGCTTCCACCGTTCGCCGTACATCTCGTCCTCCTTCTCCAGGATCTCGTCGGTCCAGGTCGACTGGACGCCGTGCTCCAGGGCTTCGGACACGGCCTCGTAGGCTTCGGCGATGGCCAGGGCGGACGCCGGGGCCGGGGAGTCCTCGGGCGGCCCCCCGAGGGAAAGGCCCGTGCGCCGCATCATCTCGCCCATGGACAGAACGAGATGCCAGGCCAGGTACCCCATGGTTCTTCCCTCGTCGCAGACCTTCCGCCCGAGGGATGCATCGGTGAGGCGATGCAGGATTTTCAGCGTGGCCTCCCTCTCGTAGGCCCAGTCTTCGAGAAAATCGCTTACTCTGCGGATCATGCTTCCTCCTTTTTTATGTCTTTTTACGGGTGCATCGTTCTTCACCGGCCAGGGGCACGGGTCGGCTGTCGGCGCACGGGTTTCGTCTTCTCCGTCTGATTGCCCCTCGCGTTCCCGCGGTCGCGTTCCACGGACTCCCCCGGGTTCGCCTTGCTGTACCGGTCGGGAGCGGAAGGCTCCGGGGGAAGCGGGGTGGGCTCACTCCCGGGGTTCCGTTCCGACGCAAGCGCCGCAAAGACGACGGCCGCCCCCATGACCACCCCCAACAGGACAGGCCCTCCCCGCAGTTCTCTGCGCAGAACGATCAGATGATAGAAGAAAACGATGGGGATCAGCAGGGAAAGCGCCCCCCGGAAAAATCCGTGTTTGAAGATGACATAAGTGGCCAGAAGAAAATAGACGGCCAAGCCGAATCCCAGGAGGCCCAACAGCACGTCCTGCAGCATATCACCCCTCCCCGGCCGTAAAGAGACAGACTCGATCGATAACTGGCAAGGTAACACAATCCGCGTCGTGCATCAACCCCGGAGAATGTCGTATACTGGTCCCGGAGGTGGAGCATGCAAGTGAATCCTCGGAAGATCCTGCTTTTCCTGACTCCGTTCGTGCTTCCCGTGATCGCCGGGATGACGCCCGCCCGGGCCCGGGCCGCTGAGCCGACGCCCGCAGACCTCCTGAAGAAAGCGGGAATCGCTTCCACGCCCCAACTCCGCGGACAGATGGACACCACGGGTTTCGCCCCCACGGCCGCCGCCATGGACGCGGTCCGGGACCGCTCCCTGGAAGCCGCACGGTCGCGGGAGAGCCAACTCCGCGAGGAGAAGGTCCTGGACGGCGGCACCGCCTTCGCCCTCGCCGCCTGCCCGCACGACGATTACGCCTACGCCGGCCGCCTCTATGCCCTGGTCCTGAAACACATCCGGGCCCCGCGGGTCATCGTTTTCGGGGTGTTCCACAAGGCCCGCGTCTTCGATTGCCGCGACAAGCTGGTTTTCGACGCCTTCCCGGCCTGGCGGGGGCCCTACGGGCCGATCCCCGTGTCGCCCCTGCGCGCCGAACTGCTGCAACGGCTGCCGCAGACCGACCGGGTGGTGAGCAACGACATGCATGCCGTGGAGCATTCGGTGGAAGCCATCGTTTACTTCCTGCAGGCGTTCCGCAGGGACGTGGAAATCGTGCCGGTGCTTGTGCCCCATATGGGGTGGGAAACCCTCGACGGGCTCGCCGGGCGTTTCAGCGACGCGCTCTCGGCGGTGATGAAGGCAAAGGGGTGGGTTATGGGGCGGGACGTGGCCCTCGTCTGTTCCGTGGACGGCGTCCACTATGGCGACGCCCACTGGGGCCCCAGCCACTACTGCCCCTTCGGCGCGGACCTGGAGGGCTATCGCCGGGCCGCCGCCCAGGACCGGGAGATCGCCATGACCCTCGCGGGCCCGCTCGACCCGGAGAAGGCCCGTCGCTTCATGCAGCGCTGCGTGGACCCGGCAGACGTCACCCGTTACCGGGTCACGTGGTGCGGACGCTTTTCCGTCCCGTTCGGGATGGTCACCGCCGCCCGCGTCCGCGAGTCCCTCGGCCTGCCACCCCTCTCCGGGGCCATCCTGGACTGCGGGACCAGTGTCAGCGAGGCGGGCATCGACGTGTCGGACATCCCGGGCATGGGCGTCACGGCCCCGGCGAATTTCCACCACTTCGTGGGTTACACCGCCATCGGCTGGTGGTAGGCCCCGCAAGAGCCCGGAAATCGTACGGGAACGTGATGGCAATCCTTTGGGCCGAGCCCTCGCCCGGAGGGTGAAAGTATGATGGGGAAATTTTATTGGGGGAGACGGCCGTAAATCCGGCTGCGGTCACGGCGGGAACGGGAGCCGCCGGGCCCGGTGGTCATCGAGGACCTCCAGCCGGATGGACCGGGCCGGGTCCAGTCGAACGTGACCGGCTTCCCCGCCCGGCACGAAAGCCCCTTCCGCATCGAACCGGACCTGGTCCGCGCCGACGGCCCGGACGGTGATATCCCGGCAGAGAACCCGGAACATCCAGTCCCGGTCAAAGGACTCGAGGTCCGCCCCGCCGATCACGAAGACCGTCCCGGGCGCCACCCGGGGCCGGGCGGCGGCGAGGTACCCCTGCACCGCGCGCACGGCGGCCGCCCGGTGGACGAGGTGGTTGGTGCCGGGCAGGTAGGGGTCGCGGAGCCCCGCCGCGTCCTTGCGGGCGAACCAGAGGGCCCCCGTCGCCGCCAGCAGGAAAAGGTAGGCGGCCAGGGCGGCCTTCTGGAATCGCGGCCCCGCCCCGGCGGCCCGGAGGAGCCCCCGCAGGCACTCCACGAGAAGCAGTGCCGCCGCCGGGAGACCGTAGACGAGGTAGTAGCGGTAACAGTGGTTGGGGAGGAGCATCACGGGGGCCAGCGCGAGCGCCACCCAGCCCGCCAGGAACGCCGGCCGCCGCCAGGCCGCCGGGGCGGACCGGGCCTCGACCCGTTTCAGCCACAGGAAAGCGGCCGCCAGGAACGCCGCCAGGAGGATGCCGACCGCCGGGCGCAGGTCCCGGAAAGGCGTCAGGGCCTCGGCGCCCCACCAGGCGTAGCGTCCCGCGTTCTCGAGGAGATGAAGGCCGAGGACCTTCATTCGGTAAGGGTGGTCGTCCGGCAGTCCGAAGGGGGAAAGGCCCGTCAGGGCCCGCATCGCCAGGAAGGCCGCCATCAGCACGACGTGGGGCCAGAGGCGGCGCAGCGCGGCTCTCAGCGCCCCCGGGAGCGGGCCGTCCGAAAGGAGGGCCGTCAGGGCCAGCAGCGTGGGCAAGACGACGAGGAACTCCTTGCAGAGGAGCCCCGCGCCGAAGACCCCCAGCGAGAGCCCGGTGTTTCCCCGGAGGAAGAGGAGTACACACCCGCAGAAGCAGACCGCCCCCGCCAGGTCGAAAAAGCCCACCAGCCACAGCACGGGATCCAGGTGGATGGAGACGGCGGCGGCGTAGACCGTCATCACCGCCCACGCCGTGAAGCGGTCGGCGCCGAGCCGGCGGGCCAGGGCCGCCACCAGAAGCGCGGCCCCGGCGAGGAGGAGGAGGTTGAGGAGGTGGGCCGGGACCGGGTCCAGCCCGAAGGCCCGGTAGAGCGGGATGAAGGCGACGGTCCCCAGGGGACGGTAGTGCAGCCGTCCCACCGGGTCGAAGTCCCGGGCCAGGTTGGTGGCGTCGTCCAGGTGGGTGAGGGCGCTCAGGTAGCTCCAGTCGTCCTGGATGAAGGGGTAGCCCAGCGCCCGCCTGTAAACGCCGGCGACCACCAGGGCCGCCGTGAGCAGGCACAGCGCCGCGAACGCCCGTCGGGTGCCCGCGACAGCGGCCGGTTCCGGAAGGTTCGCCCCCATGCGCTCTGCTCCCTGCGGGAATTCTCATCCTCCCCGTGACCGGTAGGAGCGGGGCCAGCGTCTGCCGCCGGTCGCCTTGGCGGCGCGACGGAGCCCCGGGTCCGGTTTCGGGGCTTCGCCTTGGCCCGGCGGTCCCCGGTACCGCAACGGTCGCTTATATCGCATCGCGGTAGCCGTGGACAAGCCTTTGTTGCACGTGTTTCCGGCCCGGCTCCCTCCACGCGAACAGATTAATACAATAAATACCATGTTTTATGGAATTCCGGCTCGCACTCGCCCGTGTGATTGCCGGGCGGAGCAGTTTTTTTCCGAGGCGGTCGGATTTTACTTGACTCCGGATTTGCAGGGTGATATTAATTTGATATCAGTTTGAAGGAGGTCAATCATGATCCAGGAAAAAGTAACCCGCACGGTGTCCGGTTTGCCGGTTCTGTTGTTCCTGCTCCCCCTGCTGGTGGTCTGCGTCCTCGGCATCATCAACGCGGGCATGCAGCTCGAGGCCCGCCAGGGCGGCGGTTTGCAGCTCGCCCTGTGCATCGTGGTCTGGTTCCTCGACCTGCTCTGCCTGGCCGGGCTCTTCATGGTCCAGCCGAACCAGGGCGTGGTCCTGATGCTCTTCGGGGCTTACCGCGGCACCGAGAAGCACGAGGGGCTCCGCTGGGCCAACCCGTTCTACACCAAAAAGAAAATCTCCCTGCGCGTGCGGAACTTCGAGACCTCGCGGCTCAAGGTCAACGACAAGGACGGCAACCCCATCGAGATCGGCGCGGTGGTGGTCTGGAAGGTGGTGGACACCGCCGAGGCCGTCTTCGAGGTGGACAACTACGAACACTACGTCAGCGTGCAGAGCGAGGCCGCCCTGCGCAACCTGGCCACGGCCTACCCCTACGACTCCCACGAGGAGGCGGTGATGTCGCTCCGCGGCCACACGGCCGCTGTGGCCACGCACCTGCAGGCGGAAATCCAGGACCGCCTCGCCAAGGCCGGCGTCCTGACCGTCGAGGCCCGGATCAGCATCCTGGCCTACGCCCCGGAGATCGCGGCGGACATGCTGCGCCGTCAGCAGGCGGCCGCCATCATCGCCGCCCGGGCGAAAATCGTCGAGGGCGCGGTGACCATGGTGGAGATGGCCCTGGAGCACCTGTCGAAGAACAACATCGTCCAACTCGACGAAGAGCGCAAGGCCGCCATGGTCAGCAACCTGATGGTGGTTCTCTGCTCCGACCGACCCACCCAGCCGGTGGTGAACGCGGGCACCCTGTACCACTGATCGCGAGGGTATCATGGCGGAGCCGAAAGCCTTCGTGATCCGGATCGACAACCGGGTCCTCGAAGCCATGAAACGGTGGGCCGAGGACGAACTCCGCAGTCTCAACGGCCAGATCGAGTACGTGCTCCGGCAGGCGCTTCGCCAGGAGGGGCGCCTGCCGGCCCCGGAACAGCAGAAGCTCAGGGAAGAGTGAGCAAACTGGCCGGGGTAACGGGGGTGTTGGGAGTTGCGGGAACCTTGGGAGCCATGGGAGCTATGGGAGCTATGGGAGCTATGGGAGCTATGGGAGCTACGGAAACTATTGGAATTATGGGAATTATGGGAGCGATGGGAATTATGGGAGTGTTAGGAATGATTGGCGTTATGGGATTACTGGAAGTGATTAGCGCGATGAGGGTTGCGAGCAGATAAATCTCTATGCCCGCTTTTCAGCCGCCAGCCCGATTCCCATTCCCCCCAACATTCCCATTACTCCCATAACTCCCATAACTCCCATTACTCCCATTACTCCCATTACTCCCATTACTCCCACTACTCCCATGTCCCCCAATTTCCCTCCCCTGCCGCTACTCGTACCGCAGCGCCTCCACCGGCTCCTGCCTCGCCGCCTGCCGGGCAGGCCAGAGGCCGAAGAAGAGGCTCACCCCCGCCAGCACCACGAAGGCGGTGACGAAGGCCCCGCCACCCACGACAAGGGTGATGTCCCCCTGCCCCGAGGTGTCCTCGAAAATGACGCCGAGGAAGGGAATCCCGCCGATGAGGTGCGCCGCCCCCAAAGCGGCCAGGTAGCCGAGGATGCCCCCCGCCGACGTCAGGATCAGGGTCTCGAAGAGAAACTGGAGCAGCACGTGCCGACGCTTGGCCCCGATGGCCATCACGGTCCCGATCTCCCGGATCCGGCTCTTCACCGATGCCAGCATGATGTTCATCACGCCGATGCCGCCGATGCAGAGGGTAATGAACCCCACGAAGACCATGGTGGCCTTCGTGGCGCCCGTGATCCCGTCGATGATCTCCTTGACCTGCGAGTAGCTCCAGCCGGTCAGCGCCTTGTCGTCGGCTGGATCGAAGCCGTGCAGCCGCCCCATCACCGCCCGGAACTGGCGCCTGGCCTGCTCTTCCATGGCGGGGCTGACCGGCTGGTAGACGAGGTTGCTCAGGTAGCGGGTGTCGGTGAAGAGCGCCATGGTGTTCAGCGGCACCATGATGCACATGTCGTCGGGGGAGTAGTAGTTGGAGATGGCGATCTTCTTGCGCAAGACCCCGATCACCGTGAAGCGGATCCCGTTGACCTTGATTTCCCGACCCACCGCCGGGATGCTGCTGAAGAGCCGCTCCCGGATCTCGTCGCCGAGGACCGCCACGCGGGCCATCTGGAGGTTCTCCTCGTCGGAGAGGAAGCGCCCGGTGGCCATGAACATTCCCCGGACCTCACCGTAGCAACCCTCCACGCCCCGGATGCCGGCGGTGGTGCGCCGCTGCAGGTACTCCACTTTGTAACGGCGGAAGACCTCCCCGCTGATGCGTTTGATGAGCGGCACCTCGGCGCGCACCGCCTCCACGTCACTCTTCTCCATCCGGACGGGTCGCCCGGCCCGCTGCCCCCCCGCCTGAAGGCTGGTCTGGCCGTTCTGGACCACCACCACGTTGTCGCCGAAGTAGGAGAGCCCCACGTAGAGCGCCTTCTGCATCCCGGTGCCGTAGGCGATGAGGATGACGAAGGAGGCCACCCCCCAGGTGATCCCCAGCATGGTCAGGACGGTCCGGACGGGTTGGGCCTTCACGGCCTGCCAGGAGAGGTTGACGAGAGAGGACAGTCGCATGGCTCACTCCTCGAAGCGGAGGGCTTCCACGGGATCCAGGTTGGCGGCGGAAAACGACGGGTAGAACGCCGCGGCCAGGGAAATGGCGGTCAGGAAGCCGAAGGCCGCCGGGCCCATCCACGGCGGCACGATCATCCCCGCGAAGAAGTCGGGGAGCTGCAGGCTGTTGACGGCCCCGCACAGGGCGGTGGCGCCGAGGTAGCCGGCCAGGCCGCTGCCCAGCGAGATCAGGAGCGCCTGGAAGAAATAGTGGGCCAGGATGTTCCGCCGGGTGGCGCCCAGGGCCTTTCGGAGGCCGATCTCCCGGGTGCGCGAGCGGACCGAGACCAGCATGATGTTCATGACGCCGATCCCCCCCAGGACCAGGGTGACCACCGCCACGAAGCTCATGAAGAGCTTCATGGAGTCGAACATGGCATTCATCATCTTCCCCTGGGTGGCGGAGTTCCAGCAGGGCATGGCATCGCGGTCCAGGGGATCGAAGCCGTGCTTGCGGCCCAGGACCTCGCGGATCTGCTGCTCCGCGGCCTCGCACTTGTCCAGGGAAATGGCCTGGGCGATGATGTCGGCGAGGGCCCGGTCGCCCATGGGGTTGTCGGCGTAGGGGAAGTCCCGGCGGATGGCCGGGTAGGGTGCGAAGAGCTTGAAGTTGTCGGGACCGCTGTAGTTGGAGTTCTGATCCTTGCGCGCCAGGACGCCCACCACCCGGTACTTGACCCCCCCCATGGCCACCTCGTCCCCGGGGACGGCCGACCCGCTGAAGATCTGCTTGTTGACTTCGTCGCCGATGAGACAGACCCGGGCGGCGTCCTCCATGTCCCGGTCCGTCATCAGCCGCCCCTTGTCCACCTCGAGGCTCCGGATCTCCTGGTAGTCCGGAAGAACGCCGGAGACGTCGAACGTCCCCCGGTTGACGGGGGTGACACACACGAGGGACTGCTCCAGCTCGGGGCTGACCTTGCCGACCAGGTAGGCGTTGGCCTTGACGGCCTCGTAGTCGTCCACGGTGAGGTGGACCCGCCGCCCCGAGGCCATCCCCGGCCCCGGGATGCTGGTGGACCCGCCCCAGACGATGAGGATGTCCTTGCCGAGCAGCCGGCTCTTCTCCATCTGCCCCCGGCGCATCCCCTCCCCCACCCCCACGAGGATGATGAGGGACGCCACGCCCCACGCGATCCCCAGCATGGTCAGGGCCGACCGGAGCTTGTTGCGCCGCAGGTCCGCCGCCGTCTCCCGGCACAGGTCCGAAAATGAAAACCCCGCCCGCCGGCGCTTCACTTTTCCTCCACCGCAAGGGGAAGTCTGCAGTCTGAGCATTGAGGGCTGTTGGCTGCAAGCGGGCCGGAAACCTCCGACCGCGAAGCAGGCCACCCCGCCCGCTCGGTCCGGTCAGACCGGTCGGACTTGTCAGACTTGTCGGACACGTCGGACACTCTTAAAAAACCTTCAAACCGCCCCCGCTTCCGCCCGATCATCACCGTCTCTCCTCTCTCCCGGCCTCTGCTTCCCGTCTTCTGCCCGAACACTCAATTCATCACCACGCGGTCATTCTCGGCGAGCCCCTCGAGAATCTCGACCCGGGCCCCGTTGCCGATGCCGGTCTTGATGGGCACGCGCTTCACCTGCTGCCGCTCCCCGGACCCCGTGAGGAGGTCGGCGAATGTCTTCTTCTGCTCGTCGTAGATCACGGCGGTCTCGGGGACGGTGAGCACCTTCGCCTTCTTCTCCAGCACGATCTCGGCGTTGGCCGTCATGGCGGTCCGCAGCCCCTCGGCGTCGGAGGCGATCCGCACCCGGACCTCGAAGCGGGTCACGTTCTCCTTCTCCTGCCCCATGGGGGAAATCCGGAACACCTCGCCCGGGAAGACCTTGTCACGGAAGGTCTCCACCCGCAGGTTGACGGGGAGCCCCTCGCGGACCTTCCCCACGTCGCTCTCGTCCACGTCGCCCTTGAAGTAGAGCTCCCGGGTGTCCCCCACCACCATGATGAGGGTGGCGTTGGACCCCAGCTGCAGGATGGAGCTGACGGCGTCGCCGGGCTCGAGGTAGCGCTTGAGGACCTTCCCGTCGATGGGGCTGCGGATGGTGGCGTTGGCCAGGTCCTCGGCCGCCCGCCGGCAGATGGCCTCCGCGGCGTTCCAGTCGGCCTCGGCCTGGTGGATCGCCTTCTGGGCGCCGAAGATGGCGCTTTCCTTGACCAGGACGTCCTTCTTCAGGACATTGAGGCGCACCTGCTCGTCGCGGAAGCGCTGCTCGGCTTCGTCCAGCTGCGACTGGGCGACCAGCTTCTGGTCGTAGAGCTTCTTCATGCGGTCGAAATCCCGCCCCGCGAACTCGGCGTTACGGCTGGCGCTCTCCTCCCGGGACTTCTCCAGGGAGTTCTGCGCCACCCGCAGCTCGACGCGCGCCTTCTCCAGCAGGGCCTTCTTCGCCAGGGCGTTGGCCTCGGCCTCCCGGCAGAGGGCGGTCAGCTGCTCACGGTCCAGCTCCAGCAGGACCTGTCCCCGGGCGACCATGTCCCCCTCGTTCACGGCGATGGTCTGGATGATCCCGCTGGCCTTGGACTTGACCTCCACCTTCGTGACCGGTTCGATCTTCCCCACCGCCACCACGGAGCGGAGGATGTCCTCCCGCTTGACGGGGGTGATCTTCTCGGGCGGGATCTCCCGCTTCTGGTTGAACATGGCGCTGAAGACCCAGTAGAGCCCCCCCGCCATGACCAGGATGAGCAGCGTCGTCACGGTGCGGACGACGGCGGAACCTTTCTTGCGCGACATGGTCGAACCTCCTGCACAGAGTCAGAGATAAAACGTTTTTTGCGCCCGATTTGTTCCATGCCGCATTTGTCAGGCCTCGTGATATGATGTTTTGGGGTGACTTCTTCGGCTTCACCCGATGGGTTTTACAGAGGTCATCGATGAGAAAACGTCAATTCGTCAGCTTCGACTGGGCCATGAAACGACTGCTTCGGAGCAAGGCCAATTTCGAGGTCCTGGAGGGGTTCCTGAGCGAGTTGCTCATGCAGGACATCACCATATTGGAAGTCCTGGAGTCCGAGACGGACCGGGAGAGAGGCTCCGGGAAAGCGGGGCGGGTCGACCTGAAGGTGTCCACCGGGCAGGGGGAGATCGTCATCATCGAGATCCAGTACACCACCCAGTACGACTACTTTCACCGGATGCTCTTCGGGGTGTCCAGGGCCGTGACGGAGCACATGGACAAGGGCTCGGCATACAGCGAGGTGAAGAAGGTCATCTCGGTGGACATCCTCTACTTCGAACTGGGGCACGGGAAGGACTATGTCTACCGGGGGAAGACGGAGTTCGTGGGGATCCACGAGGGCGACGTGCTCGAACTGAGCCCGAAGCAGAAGGAACTGTACGGCAAGGACGCGGTGCACCAGATTTACCCGGAGTACTACCTCCTGAAGATCAACCGCTTCGATGACGTGGCGCGGGATTCGCTGGACGAGTGGATCTACTTCCTGAAGAACGAGGAGATCCGGGGAGAGTTCAAGGCCCGTGGGCTGGCGAAGGCGAAGGAGGTTCTGGACATCCTGAAGATGACGCCCGAGGAGCGGGAGGAGTACGAGCGGTACATGGACGAGGTGAGCTACCAGGCCAGCCTGGCAAAATCCAACTTTGACGCCGGCCGCCTGGACGGCCGGAAGGAAGGCCGGGCCGAGGGCTTGGCCGAAGGCCGGGCCAAGGGCCGGGTTGAAGGCATGGCGGAAGGTCTGGCGGAGGTTGCCCTGCGCCTGATCCGCGACGGGTTCGACGACGACCGTGTCAGCGAACTCACCGGGCTTGACGGGGAGCAACTGGCAAAGCTGCGCTCACAAAGGCTCTCCTGACAAGGTATGGCAATGATCCCCGCCAGCACCATGCACTGCCTCGCGGGTTGCGTCCTGGCTGCATTTTCCATCCCCCTCGCGCTCCGCAGGGTGCCCATGAACCGGTTCTACGGCGTCCGGATCCCCAAGGCTTTCAAGTCCGAGCGGAACTGGTACGAGATCAATGCTTACGGAGGGCAGGTCCTGGCGGTCTACGGCCTGCTCCTCGCCGGGTTCGGCTACTTGACCCGGGACTTGGAGCCGCCGCCTGCGGACCCGTGGTCCATCGCTTACAACCTCGGCCCGATCCTGCTCATCGTCCCCACCCTCCTCCTGATCGCCGCCCGCGCACGCCGCCTCCCGGACGACTGACCGCCGCACTCCGGATCGCCGGCACGGTTCGTGGTTTGTGATCTGGATCAGAACCGCCGCCAGTCGGTGAAGACGGGGTCGAAGCCGCGTTCGCGGAGCATGGCGACGATCTCCGCCACGCTCCGGCTGTCCCGCACCTCGAACTGTCCGGCGTCCCCGGCGTCCTCCTCTGCGGCCGCGACGGCATCCCCGTAACCGCCCACCGTGGTTCGGGAGGCAGCGGAGAGCCGGGTGACCGCGATCTCCAGGGCGTGATCCCGCATGCGGGCCCGCTCCCGGGTGGACAGGGAAATCCCCACCCGGGGAAACTCCAGGCGGGCGAGGGCCAGAAGCTTCACGAGGCCCTCGTCCGAAACGGGGAAATAGTCCAGGGATGCATTGACCGGGACGATCCGGGGGAAGGAGAGGCTGTACTCGACACCCGGGAAGTGCTTCTCCATGTCGTGAAGGTAGGAGAAAAGCGCGGCGGCGTCCTCCGCGGGGTCCCAGAGCCCCATCAGGGCCCCCAGCTGGATGGTCCGGATCCCTGCTTTCGCCATGCGGCGGGGGGCGTCCAGTCGCCAGTCATAGTCGGCCTTCCTCCCTTCCGGGTGCACCCGGGCATAGCGGTCCCGGGCGAAAGTCTCCTGGTAAAGGGTCACGCCGTCCACGCCGGCCGCGACCAGGTCGCGGTACTCGTCCTCCTCCAGGGGGTAGATCTCCACGGCGATGGCGGGAAAGAACGCCCGGGCCTCCTCCACGGCCCCGCGGATGTACTCGGGCGGTGTGTGAACGCGCGACTCCCCCGTGAGGAGGAGTATGCTCCGGATCCCCATGGCGGCCACGGCCCCCATTTCGCGACGCATCCCGTCGCGGTCCAGCTTTTGCCGCCGGATGCCCCGCCCCTGGTGGAAGCCGCAGTAGAGGCATCGATTCTCGCAGTAGTTGGAGAGGTACAGCGGGGCGTACAACGACACGGCCCGGCCGAAGTACTGCCGGGTCAGACGGGCGGCCCGGCCCGCGAGGTCTTCCAGCAGGGCCCGAGACGGATCCTCCAGGATGCGTCGGATTTCGCCGGCGGACATCATGACGGGTCTTCGAAGAGGAACCCCGTCAACGGGGAGGAAGCGGAGGATTCGGACGCACCGGAGGCCAGGCCGGCCCGGTAGGCCAGGCGCCCCGCCCGGACGGCCAGGGCGAAGGCCTCGGCCATGGCGGCGGGCTCACTGGCGCAGGCCACGGCGGTGTTGACCAGGACGGCCGCACAGCCCAGTTCCATGGCCTCCACGGCGTGGGAGGGGGCGCCGATGCCGGCGTCCACGATGACGGGGAGCGAGGTCTCCTCCACGGTGATCCGGACGAAGTCCCGGGTGACCACGCCCTTGCAGCTGCCGATCGGGGAACCCAGGGGCATCACGGCCGCGGCGCCGGCGTCCTCCAGCGCCCGGACGGCATACAGGTCCGGGTACATGTACGGCAGCACCACGAAGCCTTCGGCCGCCAGGGTTCGGGTGGCTTTCACGGTCTCCTGGTTGTCGGGAAGGAGCCAGCGGGAGTCGGTCATGATCTCGATCTTCACCCAGTCGCCGCCGCCCGCCTCCCGGAAGAGCCGGGCGATCTCCACTGCCTCCCCGGCGTTGCGGGCGCCCGAGGTGTTGACCATCAGCACCACGTGCGGCGGGATGTGCTCGAGGAGGTTGTCCTCGTGACGTTCCACGTCGATCCGGCGCATGGCCACGGTGACGAGGGCCGTCCCCGAGGCCCGGATGGCGTCCTCCATCGCCTGCTTGGAGGCGTATTTCCCCGTCCCCAGCAGCAGCCGGCTCGACAACGTCTTCCCCCCGACCACGAAGGGATCGTCCGCACCGTTCATTCTCTCTTCACTACTGAGTATCATTGTATTCCCTTTGGTCTAACGCCACTTCTTCCTCGAGACCGATTTGACCGAACCACTAATAGCACTAATCTTCACTAATAGATGCAATTACAACCCTGTCTTGGGGATGATGGGCTGCCCAGTGTTAACTGTTCAGCGTCTGACTACCTGATGAGGCAGAGTGAGAAGAAAGACATTCTTTGCCATTTCGCCATACATAAAACAAAAATGCGCAACGCTCTCACTTCCCTAAACGTGAGGCGTTATTAGTGTTCATTAGTGCGATTAGTGGTTTCATCTCTTGGTTGTCCCGCACAGAACGCCTTGAGTTCGGGGAAGTCCCGGTTCAGGGGTTCATCCGCCCGGCCGGCCTTGTGGTTCGCGTAGCGGGCCAGGACGAAGAGGTAGTCGGACATCCGGTTGACGAGGACCACCGTATCCGGGTTGACGGGTTCCACCCGGGAGAGGGCCGCCAGCCGTCGCTCGGCGCGGCGGCAGACCGTCCGGGCCAGGTGGAGCTGAAGGGCGGCTTCGCAACCGGACGGGAGGATGAAGCTTCGCAACGGGGGAAGTTCGGCGGTGATCTGGTCGATGCAGGACTCCACGTAGCGGACGTGGCGCCCGTCGACCCGGTCCACCGCTCCTCCCCCGGTGGTGGCCAGGTCGCAGCAGAGAATGAAGACGAGCGTCTGTAAACGGCTGCAGAACTGCTCGAGGAAGAGGTTCCCGTTCTTCGCCCGGGCGGCCCCGATCAACACGTTCACCTCGTCCAGGGTGCCGTAAACCTCGAGCCGGAGGTGGTCCTTGGGCACCCGCTCGCCGGAGAAGAGCCCGGTCTCCCCCGCGTCGCCGGTTCGGGTGTAGATCTTCGTCACGCCGCCTCTCAGGCCCCCAGGGATTTTTCCCGCCAGATGGCCATCAGGTGGAGGATGGTCTCGACGGCCTTGCGGAGGGCGCTCACCGCCACCCACTCCTGCTTGGAGTGGAAGTTCATCCCCCCGGCGAAGAGGTTGGGGGTCGGCAGGCCCATGAAGCTCAGGCGGGCCCCGTCGGTGCCGCCGCGGATCGCCTTCCGGATGGGCTTGAGCCCTGCGCGCTCGATGGCCTCCACGGCGTACTCGAGGACCTGGGGGTGTTCCTGGAGCTTGTAGACCATGTTCCGGTAGCTCTCCTTGACCTCCAGTTCCACCACCGCCCCGGGGAACCGGCCCCGGACGCTGTCGCAGGCGCGCTCGAGCCACTCCCGGTGATCCGCGAGCCCCTCCACCTCGAAATCCCGCAGGAGGATGTGGACCTTGACCTCGCTGACGTTCCCCTCGATCACGTGGGGGTGCAGATAGCCCTCGCGCTTTTCCGTGGTCTCGGGGAGGGCCGCCTCGCGGAAGAGCTGGATGAAGTAGGCGGCCGCCCGGACGGCGTTCACCATCTTCCCCCTGGCGTAGCCGGGGTGCACGTCCTTGCCGGTGATCTTCACCACCGCCCCGTCGGCGCAGAAGGTCTCGTTCTCCACCACGCCGGGATAGTCGCCGTCCAGGGTGTAGGCGTAGCGGGCGCCGAACTTCTCCACGTCGAAGTAGCGCGTCCCCGCCCCCACCTCCTCGTCGGGCGTGAAGCCGATCCGGATGGCGCCGTGCTTGAAGTCGGGGTTCTTCACCATGTACTCCACGGCCGCCATGATCTCCGCGATGCCGGCCTTGTCGTCCGCCCCCAGGAGGGTGGTCCCGTCAGAGGTCACGATCGTGTCGCCCACGAAGTCCTGGAGTTCCTTGTTCTCATCGACCCGTATCACCTGGGCGGGGTCGCCCGGCAGCACCAGGTCGGAGCCGTCGTAGTTCTCGTGCAGCACCGGGTTGACGTCCTCGCCCGAGACCATGGGGTAGGTGTCCAGGTGAGCGATGAGGCCGATCACCGGCACGTTCGCCGCCGCCTCCTCGGGGAGGTTGGACGGGAGGGTGGCCGTCACGTAGCCGTGCCGGTCCATGGCCGCGTCCTCGAGCCCGAGGGCCTTGAGCTCCTTCACCAGCATCTTCCCGAGGTCTTTCTGGCACTTGGTGGAAGGGTAGCTCTCCGCGTCGTCCCGGGACGTGGTGTGCACCTGGACGTATCGCAGGAACCGGTCCAGCACCGTCGCGGTCTCGAACTCGAACGCCTGGCTCATGGTGTCGCTCCTTTCGGGAATTCCCCGCCGCCCGCGGCGCCCTCCGGGCTTTCCCGCCCGGACCCGGCCACTGCGCGAAGGGGCTTTCAGCTTGCCACACCGGGCCGTGAAAAGCAACGGAAAACCGGGCGGATTCCGGTGCCCCCCGTTGCGAACCGGCCGTCCCGGTCCTCTCGCCGGCGGGCGGTCCGGAAACGTTCGAGGACGATCGTGAGAACGCATTCAGGGATCACACGTCACAATGCCGGCCCGGAAAGTGTGACATGATCGTCAAGGGGCAACCCTGACGTTCCGGGACGGTCCAGGATGGAGGCAGGAGGACGGATGGGGGACGGAGGCATCTTCGGGGGCGGCGAGAAATCGGTCGAGGCGGCCTGCCGGGACCTCGAGCGATCGTTTCTGGCGGCGCTGTCCGGCGTTTTCCACCAACTCGTCTACCTGGCTTCCCTGCGGGACCCTTCGACGCGGCGATACGTCCACTGGGGGATGGAGAACCTCTACGGGGCGGAGGCCGCGCAGGAGGCTTTCCACCGGGTTCACCGGTCCGTTTTCTCCCGGGTGGCGTCCCTTCCGCCGGAAGCCCTCGAAGCCGAGATCGGCCGGTTCCTTTCCGGGGGGCCCGCATGGGGGGCCGATCTCTTCTCCGCCCACACCCCGGGCGCCCCGGTGGACCGCCTCGTTCCGGACCGCGCGGACGGGGCCGAAGCCGACCGCTTCCGTCTCACCCTCGACACAGTGCTCACGAATCGTCCTCTGGGCTGAAGGACACCCACCCGCCAACCACCGTTCCGACGATCTCCGCTTCCGAACGCAACCGGTAACGCTCTTGGGGCTTCAGGGAGAGGGGGTGCGGGACCAGGCAGACCCAGGGGCCGTCCAGCAGGCACCAGGCGCAACGCCACCCCCGCGGGGTCTCCACCAGGAACAACGGCCGCTCGTGCTCGTTGCGCCAGCCGACGCCTTCCCTGGCGCCGCCGGGGCCGGGGCCCTCCCTCCCGGCCGGTGGAGGGGCGGCCGCCCCTGCCGTATTCCGCGCCTTCCGCGCCCGCCCCCCTCTGGCGGGTGTCCCGGGGCGGTCCGCCGACGATGTGTCCCGCCGCCGGGTGTCCACTTTCACCACGGACCCGGCACGGAGGAGGGGGTGCATCAGGTTGTCCTTCCGCCCGATCCGGACGTAAAGGTACCGCTCGAAATCCAGGCGGTTGAGGAATTCGAAGGGAAGCGTCCGCCACTCCACGATCACCCGGTTCAGGAGCACGGTTGCCTGCCGGGAGAACATCGGGTCGAAGCGGAGGGGAACGTCCATCTCCCGCCGGGAGTTCACCAGGTCGACAGGGCGGGTCCGGTCGGGAACGCCGTCGCCGACGGGCCCGGTTCTCCCGGCCGTCTCCTTGTGGACGTCCACCCCCAGCAGGGAGAGGACCTCCAGGAGCGGCCGCTCGTAGACGATGGCCAGGGCGCAGAGTTTGTGAATCCCGGGCACGCGCCCGTGATTCTCCATGTCGGCCACCTGGCTCGGGGACAGGAGGTACCGGTCGTCGCCGGCCTTCTCCGCCACGCAACGGCTCGCCGCCGCCACGTCCCGGATGGACAACCCCAACCGATGCCTCAGGTTCTTCAACCGCAGGCCCGTCGCCCGGTTCCCCTCCTCGGCTTTTATCAACCTGCACCCCTCCTGTTGTTCGATTTTTGGAACGGACGGCGAGGTTCATTTTAGCAAGGTCGAGGAGGAAATGCACTCTCTGTGTTGCTTGTTGCCCCAGTTCTACTCCCGGTATTCCCGGATAATGTGAAAATCCATCGCGGAACTACCATTAAACGATTTGAACCCTTGCCAACGACATCACGCCTGTTCCGAATCTCGCAGGAACACCATGCCGAGCTTCAACCAATCTCCCCTTCTGGTAGGGTAATGCCGATATGAGCTTCCAGGAGGAACGTGCTTTCCAGTCCTGGGATTTCATCGAACGGCGATGCCGGGCAAGACCCGATCCTCACCGCCGCAGGAGGGATTTTCATGTTTGTACGTTTGCTGCTGGTGTTGGCTGTCATCCCAATGAGCTTGGCCATGGGGGAGAAAACACCGCCCCCCACCGTCGAGGGAGAACTCCGCGTCAACGAAGGCTTCCCTCTGAGAACCGTCCTTACCGTCAACGACAACGTGTCCGTCGATGCCGTCCTGTTGTCTCCCAAGATCGTGCAGTCGCTTTTTGGCAAGGAAGTTTCGAAAACCTATGCCGTCATTCATCTGACGGTTTCCAACCGGAGTCCTGACGCGGCCCTGATCGTTCACAGCATCTTCATCGATTTCAGTCAATGGCTGCTGGCCGGTGGTGGGACCGACGTCGGATGCAGTACCGTGAAAGCGGGGAAGGACGACCGCGTGGACGGCAAAGCCGGCTGGCGAGCCTACTCCGAAAAATTTCACGTCTCCTGCGTCGAATCCCGGATTGTGCGTGGGCAGATGCTGCAGGCCCAGCCCTGGACGATCCGGAATGTCACGATTCGAGCGCTGCGCCTTCTCGGTTCGCTGGCCGCCGCCTACCAGTTCAAGATCCACGATCAGGACTGGATCAAGGGCATTGCAGCCTTCAACGGCAACCTGATCCCTGGTGTTGAGGCCTTCTGGCCGGATTCCACAGTCGATCGGATCAGTCGGTTAGCGGACCTGGGGTTTCACACGAACACCGTCGTCCCGAAAGAAACCTCCGCCATCCTGCTGGCCTTCTTTCCCATGGACCGGTTTATCTCCCCAGGGATGAAAAAGATCTTCCTGAAATCCCCCGCCGTTTTTTTCTCTCCCATGTCCTTCCTTGTCGACAAGGAACTGAAGAAATCCCTCGGGTTGCTGTTTTCAGAAGATAAAGGTTTCAAAGAGAAATTGGAGCATCTGCAGAAGAACTGCCTCCTGTTTGCAGCGGATGAGACGAAACTGGGCCCTGATGACAAACTGCTGAAAATATTCCTGGACCGATTGAGCTTGGATTCCATAAGCATCGTGGTGGGTGGTGCCATGACTCTGGACGCGGGTGAAGTGCCGGCATCCATCTCCGGCGTCATCGCTGACGGCGGGAATGACGTCACTTCCAACTGGGCCGAGGCGGGAAACAAGGCGGCCACCCTTTACGGCCGTTGCTTTTCAGGCGGCAAACCATTGGTCCTGGAGGCGGAAAAATTCGGCATCAGCGGCCTCGACATCGAGGCGGGCAGCCTGACTGACCGGAGCATGCGGATAAAGTACCACCTGAGCAGGAGGATAGATCCTCTCCAAGTGATCCGGGTGCAGGTGGTCAAGGAGAGAAAGGATAAACCGGCGATAGAGAGCATGGAATACCACTGGCAAGCTGACTATACCCTCACTCCGTTGGGAATCAGCAAGCGCCCGACGCACGAGGGAGGCACGATAATCCTCGAGGGGGCGGGATTCTTAAACTCCGACAATCACCCGCTGAAGGTGGAACTGCTGAAGATCGGACCTGAAGCGAAAACCGGGTCCTGTGTTGTTGAAACGAGAAGAGTGACCAAGAAAGGGAACGACACGATGGCCATTGATACCAGAAATCTGGAAGGGTTTGGAGCCGGCACGTGGAAGGTTCGTGTATCCAGGGGAGTTGAATCAACAGACTCCGAACCCTTTGAAGTGAAGTAGCCTTCCGAGTGGGAAAGGCCTTCCAAACCGCCAGTTTTCAACCAGGCACCCGGTTCCCAGGAAAAAGTTCCCTGGAGGTAAACATGAAGAAGTTGGCCGTTTTCTTCGACGGGACCTGGAACCGGGCGGATCAGAAAACCCGGGACGGCATCCCCTGCCCGACCAACATCCTTAAGCTCTTCGAATTGCTTTGCCCTTCGGATGCCCGTGGCAATCCCCAACTCGCTAATTACATTGGCGGAGTGGGGACGCGGCGTGGCGAGAGGCTACGCGGAGGGATTCTCGGCTATGGCCTCTCCGAAAACATCAAGGAGGGTTATCGGTTTCTGGCCAGCAATTTCCAACCGGGGGACGAAATCTTTATCTTCGGATTCAGCCGGGGGGCCTACTCGGCCCGCAGCCTGTCCGGCATGATCCGAAACTTGGGCGTCCTTCGCCGGGACCGAATCCACATGATCAACGAAGCTTACAGGCGATACAAAAGCCGTTCGGCCGAATGGCATCCTGACAGCGTTCAAGCGGTGAACTTCCGCAAGGAAAATTCGTGGTCCATGCCCGTGAACGGCGAGGAACGGACGGCGGAGCCCGGCTCCAGGGAGACGTTGTACATCAATTTTCTCGGCGTGTTCGACACGGTGGGCGCCCTCGGGGCCCCTTTCCTCACTCCGTTGGGCTGGCTGCTGGTCAAACTCTCCCGCTGTGATTTTCATGACACGCAGCTCAGCTCCATCGTCCAGAATGCCTGTCACGCACTGGCGATCGACGAGCACCGATGGCCCTTCCGGCCCACACCCCTGACGCCGAACATCAATCACATTGTCGGGAAGAACTTTGATGAGAGATGGTTTGCCGGGGCTCATGCCAATATCGGGGGGGGGTATGCACAGACGGGGTTGTCCGACCTGACGCTGGATTGGATGGTGGATAAGGCTAGTTCCTGTGTCAATCCAAGCGGTTGCGGTCTGAGCTTCGACTGGCATGGATTGAATCCCACATGCAGAAACCTTGGAGTGCTGGAACCTCCGGCGAAGTCCCAGAACTTCGCATATCGCCTGGCCAGCATTCTCCTGGTGAAGCTTCCCGGAACCTTTGGTCTGGCCACGAAGTCCACCCGGACCGTTCTTCGCTGCCTGCAATGGAGCGGAGATTATCACCGACCGATCCATGCTCCGCAAAAACCGAAGAAGGGATTGGGTCCCAATCTTGATGGCAGTGTCATCGCCAAAATGAACAGGAGTGCAGGAAACTATGCGCCGCCCAATGTCCCCTAACTCGATTCGACTGGAGAAAACCCACGGATGACCCGGAGAAGAAGTCACGAACCCCACGGACACCAGACAAGGCGAAGAGAGAAAGATGTTTGCGACGTTAGTCTCCAAAGGGACACTGGAGTCTCAATGACAAGGTGACCCGATGCCGCCAGGAATCCTCCAGCCGCGACAGGCCATGTTTCCGGGAACGGGAAAACGCTGTCGGACAAGGACGACACCAGGGCAGGGCGGACCCGACGACGCCCATCCTTCCAGCGAAGCGTGCGGCGAACAACCAGCTTTCCCGGAGGTCACCATGCATCCACCACATGGTCGAAAGGCTATCGGAACGAGGTTCGGCAACCCGGCCAACCCGGATGGGACGCTGAAAAAGTCCTGGGAGGAAGAGAACATTTTACGGGTGGCGCCACCGCCAGGCTGGCAGCTTTATTATCAGGACGGGGAAGTCCTCGTCAGGTCGTCCGGTATCCGGCTGCACCGCCTGCTGGCCGACAGTTTCTCGGCCGTCCTGAGCGGGATCTGGGTTTACGCCCGCGCGCGATGCGGGGTGGGCGCCGGGGACACCGAAATCCGGTCATGGCTTCACGAGCGCCGACTGGACCTCCACGGCGGGGGATTCAACTTCCGCCCGATTACCGGCGGGACGGCGCTCTCCCTCCACGCCTGGGGGATCGCCATTGACTGGGACCCGCTCCACAACCCCCGCGGCGCCCCCCTCACCCGGACGCTCCCTGACTGGTGGTACGAACTCTGGGAGATCCACGGCTGGAGCCACGGCTGCGACTTCCCCACCCCCGACCCCATGCACGTGCAGTTCGCCACAGGGGCGTAAGTGATTTAAAGAGGAGGAAAATTGAGTTACGCTTCAGGTATTCCATTCCGTATTATTACCGGACTGACCGTCCTTTATGCCCTCCTGAGTTCACTTCCCGCGGAATCCCAAGGGGCAAGGAACCCAGGACCCTCGCCCGGCGTCCTTCAGGGAGAAAAAACCTCCGGTGCTCAGTTGAAATTCGAAGTGACGGAGCTTTATCGGGACCTGGAGTCCACCAGGAAGACAGAGAAGGAAATTCGGAAAAAAGAAGATCTTTGTGGAGTTCTGGCAGCCGATCTTTTAAAGATTCCTTATCCGAAGGAGATTCGGGAAGTTATCACTGAAATCCGAAAGCGATGGAAGCCGTCCTTGAGCCCTCAGGAGGTTTCCGGTCTTTCCGTCCTGCTCAAGGACCTGTTGGAGGAATTCTACGCGCCGATCTACAAGTGGCGGCTCCAGTATTTCGACCGGAATGCTTCCTTGCTTTGGCCCGCCGAAGACCTGAACCTGTTTCGCAATCTCCTGTTGAACGGCTTGGCGGACGATTTCAAGCAGTCGACCTACCAGGATAAAACCTATCAGGAGGTCGTCACTGCCCTCTCGGATTTCAGACCGGTGGCCAGAGAGAAGTTCAGCGCGTGTTGCGACCTGTTCGAAGACGAAGGGTTCGAGACGGTGATCGGCCGGTTGTCGAAGAACTTCACGACCACGAACATCAACAAAATCAACAAAGAAAAGGAGTCGAACCAAAAGGAACTCTTGAGACTGAAGACGGAAATAATACGAAAGGAAGACGAAATAAGCGCCATGGAACAGGGTCAAGCCCAGATCGACTCAACCATCATCAATTGGGTGTTCCCGATCCTGGCCGTCACCCTCCTGACGATGTACCTGGTCCCTCTTTTCATCAACAAGGATCTGAAGCAGATCATCTTTTCGTCCGGTTTGCTGCTGGAGTTGATCACCGTATTCCTTCTGACCATCGCCATCACCATGCTGGGGATGAGCGGGAAACTGGACAAAGAAGTCCTGGGTACCCTGTTGGGCGGGATTTCCGGTTTCGTGCTCAGCCGGAGCGTCGTCGGCGCCCAACGATCCTCAAAGACCTATCAGAGCCATCTGAAAAAAATCAGAAAAGAGCAGCGGGAACCTTCAGGTGAACCTGGGAAGGGTGGAGCACTATCGGAACAGCAGCTCCCTGGACAACCGGGGATTGGCAGATGATCGACCAGCTCAGTCTCTGTTTATCTACCGGAATCGACGATTGAAGACGCACTAAGCGGAAATTGGTTTGCAAGCAGAATTCCCCGGGAGTCCTCATGACGCGGATCTATTTTCAGAAACCGATGAAAGGCTACCGCGCCGTGCGCGGGGAACTGGTGCGGAGGATGCAACGCGCCCTACAAGTGGCCGGGGTCGGACCAGCCGACTCAGACGGCATCTTCGGCACCGATACCGCCAAAGCTGTGGCCGCGTTCCAGCAGCGGCAGGGAGTAACGTTGCCGGCGAAGACGGCGAGTTGGAGGGCCGGGCAGGTGGACGGCCCCACTTGGGAAGCCCTTACGGGCGAGTGCAAGCCGGGCCTGCTGGACCGTTGTCTCCAGATCACGGCGGACTTCGAGGGCCACGGCTTCGGCAAAGCGGCCGGCAACTACGACGGGACGGGGCTCACCTGGGGCATCATCGGCTTCACATTGAAATCCGGCGAGGTGCAAGCGATCCTGGAGGAAATACGGGATCGGCATCCGAACCTGATCGATGAGGCCTTCGGTCCGCTACGGGACTCCCTCCTCGACATTCTGGCCATGGGCAGGGTTGCCCAAATTCGATGGGCCGGCGGGCTTTCTCGCGGGAAGCGAAAAACACGCCTGGAACCGGCTTGGGAGGCGGCTTTTCAGACGCTCGGAACCTTCCCTGAAGTCCAGGAAGTTCAATTGAGGCGGGTCGAGCGATATTGGGAGATCGCTCGGCGGGACGCGGGACGCTTCGGCCTGACCGCGGAGCCGGGAATGGCGCTGTGCTTCGACATCGCCGTGCAGAACGGCGGGATCAACTTCGACAATGAAGGGAAGCGCATCCAGCAGTGGCTCGACACCAACCCGGCCGCGCAGGAAGGGGAGATACGCGTGTGCATCGCCGAGGTCGTGGCCGAGGCCAGCCGCCCGGAATATGTCGAGGACGTGCAGCGACGCAAGGCCACCCTGGCCACGGGCGAAGGCACGCTCCACGGGGCCCGCTACCGCCTCGCCGACTGGGGAATCCTCGAATAAAGGGGGAAGAGGAAGCCCTGCGACGGCATGGATGAATCGGGATCAGGAGATCACACGGCTGGAGCTATTTCCTGTTCGTCTTGGGTGATCGGAGATCGCCATGGTCGGGGAATATGTCTCAGGTTACCGATCCGGAAGCATGGGCGGTGGGAAAGGAGCATCTGTCTTCTTAGCCGCTTGATTGCGCGCGAGGCGCTGGTTGAGGGTTGCTTGACCGCTTGCTTACGCGCGCGGCTCTGGTTGTTGTTTGCTTTGCCGCTTGCTTACGCGCGCGGCTCTGAGGGGGTCATGGCGGGCTGAACGGTTTCCCTGGGCGTTGATGACGGGGTGCGGGCGAGGGGCGGTGGCGATTATCGGCGGGCCCAGGGTTTTTCGTTGAGGTCGAACCAGCTTCTCAGGAGGAGCTGGCGGTCGGTGGGGGTGGGGGACGGCTCGGTGACGAACGGGTCCTCGCCGTGCTCCACGCTCCAGCCGTGCCACTCGCGGAAGGCGTGGTAGCACCAGTCCCAGCCGTTTTCCTCGAAGAGGTCGATGCAGTCGCTCAGGTAGCGGTGCGCGCTGTGGTCGGGGGCCCATCGGATGGCGCTGAACTCCCCGATGAAGACGGGGACGCGGTACTTCTCCTGGAAATCCCTCACCGGCTGGAGGGCGGTGCGCAGGCGCTCCGCGTCCCACGTCTCCCCGGCGATCAGGCCGGGGTAGACAAAGCTGTCGGTGCCGCCGAAGACGCCCTGGTGGGTGAAGGCGCCCGGCTCGTACATGTGGGCGCTGTAGATCACGCCCGGGATGCTGAAATCGAGCGGGACTAGGTAGCGGAAGGCGGCGGGCGTCCCGAAAACCGACTCCACGATGACGGGCTTTGCGGGGTCGATCTCCCGCACCGCCCGGGCGACGCGCTCCGCCAGGCGGTCCCAGGGGGCCGTTTCCCCGGACCAGGTCTCCCCCAGGGCCGGTTCGTTGGCCAGGTCATAGGCCCAGACCGCCTCGCAATCCCGGTACCGTGCCGCGATGACGCGCCACACGGCGACCAGCTTTTCCTGGGCCGCCGGGGAGGCGCAGGCGCCGCCGGAGAGGGAGTGCAGGTCCACCACGACCCGCAGGCCGTGCTCCCGGCAGAAGGGGAGCGCCGCGTCCAGCCGGTCGAGTTCCTGCCCCAGCACGACGTCGTAGCCGGGCGTCAGCAGCCCCTCGGGGAAGGCGGTGCCGCCGAGCTGCCACCGGATCACGTTGGCCTTCCAGTCCCGCCCGAGGACGGCGAGGTCGTCGGGGCCGGCCAGGGTGCTCACCATGGCCCCGCGCAACCGGGGCTCGGGGTGAAGAGCGGGGATGGGGATCGCGGGGTCGCGGGCCGGGGGGTAGTCCTCCGGGGTGCGCACCCCCTCGAGACGGACGTTGTCGAACCAGACCCGGCCGGTGCTCGACTCCAGGCCGAGGTAGAGGGTCGCCTGGGCAGCGTCCGCGGGGACGGCGACCAGCGCGCCGAGGGTGGCCCACCCGAAGGTCCCCGTCCCCACCGTGACCTGGGGCCACTCCACGCGGCCGTCGGCCGACACGATCCGCAGCATGAGCTTGATGCCGTTCCAGGGATTGGGCGGGGCGGAGACATTTTCAGCGCGGATGTCCGCCGTCAGCCCCAGGAGCCACGTGCGCACCGGCTTGATGACGATGGAGGTGCCGACCAGGACGGATTCCCCGGCGACGAGGTTCTCCACCCGCAGCGACACCCCCCCGTCCCGCCCGACGTCAAAATTGAACCAGGGCCGGGGGACCCAGATGTTCTCGCTGTAGTTGCCGGCCTCGAAATCGTCCAGGAAGCGGAGGCGGGCCGGGGGGGGGCCGGCCCGGTCGGCCAGGAGTTTGTCCAGGCCGTCCGCGTCGGCCCCGTCAAGGCGAAGGTCGGCGTTGAAGTCGCCCCCGCCGGGGCGGGTACAGGGCGCCTGGTTCAGGGGGATGCCCCCGGCCAGGACCTGCCGGACGATGACCAGGTCAACGACGTCGGTGCGCCCGTCGCCGTTGACGTCGCCGTCGGGGTAGGTGATCGCAGTCGCAGGCGGGGGTGGCGCATCGGGGGCCCCCGCCATGGGAAAGCCGCTCGCCGCGACGACGGCGAGAGCCGTTAAAACCCACATCGGAAGGTGAAACCGGGTGTCGCTCAAGCTGCCTCCGAAATCCGGATTTGCCCCGCCGGGCCGGGCCATTATACCGGCGGGCCCGCGGGCGCCGCCAGCAGAAAAGTGAGGAAACGGGGGGGATAGTCTCCACGCTTTTCCCGGGACATCGACCGGGAGGAGTGGCCGAGGAAAACGAAAGCTCGCCTTCACCCGGTCGCCGCGCCGCCGGCAGAGACCTCCCGGAATATCGCTCTCACGGAGGCATAGAGGCACGGAGAAGCAGCGTCTCCGATTCCGGTCAGCAGACCCAACGCCATCTCCTGTCTCCTGGTTTTCTGGCGGCTGTCTCACCCTCCTGACTTCACCCTCCCGAATTCTGAATTCTGTGTTCTTCGTTCGTGTATTCCGTGTATTTCGTGGTTTTTCCCCGGTTGATCCATTTGGGGAGTGACGGGAATGATGGGAATTGTGCCTTCGCGCGATTTCGTGTACCCTGAACTCGTCATGGAAACCCGGGATCGTCCACAGTTGCTGTTCCTTTCGTCGCTCACCTCCGACAGCGGGTCGGGGGTCCGGTTCTGGAACATGGCCCGCTGTGCCGCCCGCGCGGGCGCGGCGGTGACGTTTTCGGAGCGGCTGCGGCCGGGGCAGCCGCCCCGCGCCGAAAGGGGCATCGACTACCGTTTCACGACGGAACGGGGGCCCCTGGCCCGGGCGATCCTCCGCTCCCTGCGCGACGGGCTGCGACTGGCACGCGGGAGGCAATGGGACGCCGTCTACGCCCTCAAGCCGCTGCCCAACGCGGCGATCCCCGCCCTCCGGGCCCGGCGCCGCGGCACCCGGGCTTCTCTGGACGTCGACGACCTGGACTTCGAGTACTATCCCCCCGGCCTCGCCCGGACGCTGGTGCGGCGGGGTTTCGAGGCCTGGCCCCGCCGTTTCGACACCGTGTCCTACCACGTCGAACCCCTGCGCGCCTACCTGGCCGGGGACGCCCGGGTCCCGGAAGACCGTCTCCTGCAGGTTCCCCAGGGCATCGACCTGGACGTCTTCGACGCCCCCCGCGCCCCCCTTCCCCCGGCAATCGAAGCCTTCACCGGCCGCTGGCGGACGATCGTCCACATGGCGTCCCTGGGCATCACCTCCGACGCCGAGGACCTGCTCCCCCTCTTCAGCCAGGCCCTTCGACTCCACCCCGACTGGGGGTTTTTGCTGCTGGGCCACGGTGTGAAACTGGACGCCTTCCGCGAGCGGGTCGCCGCTTCGGGCGCGCTCGACCGCGTCCTCTTCGCCGGCCACGTCCCCCACGCCACGGTCCCCGCCGTCCTGGCGGCCTGCCGGGCAGGGGTCCACTACCTCCGCCCCGGCGGCGCCAACCGGTACCGCTCCATCATGAAGCTGCGGGAGTACCTCGCCGCGGGCCTCCCGGTGGTGGCCAACCCCTCGGGTGACGCGGCCGATTTCGCGGCGTTCGTCGAGATCGCCGCGGACACGGCCGCTTATCTCCCCGCCCTGGAGAGGGCCCTGGCGGGCGACCTCGACGAGAGGACCCGCCAGGGGAGCGATCATGTCCGCCGGTTCCTGGGGTGGGAGCGGCTGGGCCCCGTCGTTCTCCGGGCACTGGGCCTGGCCTGAGTGAAATTCCTGCTTTTTCAGGACGCGCGTTGGTGGTATCATTTTTACATGTCGAACCCTTCGATCGCACCGATCGTCGTGAAGGAGGTTCGCCGGGCCGAAAAAACCCGGGCGGCGGACGTCGAGCCTGCGTGATGGGACCCCGCAACCGGGGGAGAGGAGAACGGCATGGAAGCGCCCCAGACGCATCGGGAACGCCGGGAAGTCATCCTCGTGGTGGAGGATGACGCCGCCCTGGCGGAGTTGATCACCGGCATCCTGCAGGACGAGGGATGGAAGGCGGAGAAGGTCGGGACGGGGAAGGACGCTCTGGAGTGGCTGTCCCGGAACACCCCCGACCTGGTCCTCCTGGACTACTCCCTCCCTGACACCACTGCCGCCCGCTTCATCGAGCAGGTGACCGTGATGCCCCCCTTCATCATCGCCACCGGCCAGGGCGACGAGCGGATCGCCGTGGACATGATGAAGCGCGGCGCCCTCGACTACCTGGTCAAGGACGAGAACTTCCTCGACATCCTGGCGATGGCGGTGCAGCGCGTGGTCGAGCAGATCGAGGACCGAAAGGAACTGCGCCTCAACGAGCAGCGTCTGGCCGGCCTCCTCGAACTCTCCCGCCTCTCGGGGGAGTCGGAGATGACCCTGACCGACTTCGCCCTCGACAAGGTGATCCAGCTCACCTGCAGCCGCATCGGCTATCTCGCCTTCCTGGAAGAGGACGAGAAGACGCTCAACATGTACACGTGGTCGCGCAACGCGCCCGGGCTCAGCCCCATCACGGACAAGCCCTCCAACTACCCTCTCGAGACCACCGAACTCTGGAGCGAGACCGTGCGCCGGCGCCGGCCCATCATCACCAACGACTGCCCGGAACCGCCCACCCGCCGGAAACGGGCGACCGAAAGCCGGTTCCGGCTCACCCGGCACATGGACATCCCCCTGTTCGACGGGAAACGGATCGTCCTGGTGGCCGGTGTCGGCAACAAGAGCACCCCGTATGACGAAAAGGACATCCGGCAGGCCACCCTCCTCATGGACGGCATGTGGAAGATCCTCAAGCAGACCCGGGCCCAGGAAGCCATCCGCCGGAACGAGGCGACCCTCCGGGGTCTCCTGACCGCCGCCCCCGTCGCCTTCGCCGTGGGGCGGGACCGGGTCATGAGCCGGGTGAATTCGTGGCTCTGCCAGATGGTCGGCTACACCCGGGAGGAACTGGAGGGCAGCCCCACCCGCATGCTCTACGCGGGCCCCGAGGAGTACGACCGGGTCGGCCGCGAGCTGTACGCCTGCCAGACGGCCTCCGTGCGCGGCAGCGTGGAGGCGAAGTGGCGGCGCAAGGACGGGGCGATGATCGACGTGCTGCTCAACTCGTCCATCATCGACCCGGAGAACCCATCGCTGGGATACGCCCTCACCGCCATTGACATCACCGACAAGAAACGGGCGGAGGAGGAGCGTCTCAACCTCGAGCGCCAGGTCCAGCAGGCCCAGAAGCTGGAGAGCCTGGGGGTCCTCGCCGGCGGGATCGCCCACGACTTCAACAATCTCCTGACCGCCATCCTGGGGTACGTCAACCTGGCAATGGAAGACGTCTCCCCCGCATCCCCCGCCCTCATCGACCTCCAGGAAGCCGAAAAAGCCAGCCGCCGTGCGGCGGACCTCGCCCGGCAGATGCTGGCGTACTCGGGGCGGGGCCGCTTCCTGGTCCAGCGCCTGGACCTGCGGGAAGTCGTCGAGGGGATGGCCCAGATGCTGCAGGTGTCCGTTTCCCGAAAAGTCCAGCTCCAGTACAAATTCGGTTACGGCGTGCCCCCCGTGGAGGCCGATGCCGCCCAGTTGCGCCAGGTCGTCCTGAACCTGGTCATCAACGCGTCCGACGCCATCGGCGACCGCAACGGCGTCGTCGCCATCTCCACCGGCACGGCGGAGTGCACCCCGGCGGACCTGGCCGAGCCCTGGCAGCCGAACCCCGTCGCGGGCGGGCTCTTCGCTTACGTGGAAGTGGAAGACACGGGGTGCGGCATCTCCGCGGAGCACCTGTCCCGGATCTTCGACCCCTTCTTCACCACGAAGTTCACCGGCCGCGGGCTCGGGCTCGCCGCCGTCCTGGGGATCGTGCGGGGGCACCAGGGCGCCGTCAAGGTCCGGAGTGCGCCCGGGAAGGGCAGCGTGTTCCGCGTCCTCCTGCCCGCTGCCGCCGCCCCGGCCGCGCAGCCGGACCACCGGGTGCCGTCGGCGGAAGATCGGCACGGGCGGGGCGCCGTCCTGCTGGTCGACGAGGAGGAGAGCGTCCGGGCCATCGGGAGGCGCATGCTCGAGCGGATCGGGTTCGAGGCCCTCTCCGCCGGCGAGGTCGGCGCGGCACTGGAACTGTGCGCCACCCACGGGAGCAGGATCCGCTGCGTGGTCCTGGACCTGACCATGGCCCGGACGGACAGTGAAGCGTTCCTCCGGGACATCCTGCGGGTCGCCCCCTCCGTGCCCCTGATTCTCTCCAGCGACTTCGACGAGCAGGACGCAAGGCGGCAGCCCGAGGGCGAACGCTTCGCGGGCTTCATCCAGAAACCTTACACGTTCAACAACCTTCTCGAGACCCTCCGAAGGGTCCTCGGCGAAAGCCTGGGCCCCGCCTGAGGCTTCGGGCTCCGCGGGTCGAGGCTTCCGGGATGAACCGAACGATCCGGATTCTCCTCGTTGTCGTCGTCGGCTTCGCCGCCGCGCTGCTCCTGATCTGGAGCGTAGACCACTTCATCGTTCAGCCCGCTTTCCAGAGGCTCGAGCGGGCCCAGGCCGAGGAAGACTGTGCCCGCGCCCGGGGGGCGGTCGAAAGAGAACTCCACCAACTGGGCAACCTGATCGGCGACTGGGCCAACTGGGACGACACCTGCGCCTTCGCGGAAACCCGCAACCCGGAGTACATCCGCTCCAATCTCGCCGACCGGGACCAACTGGAGCGGGACAGCCACCTCAACCTCATCTACTTCTACGACAACGCCGGGACGCTCCTCTACGGCGGCACCTTCGACTCCGATCTCGGCGGGGCCCTCGACCTCCCCGCCTTCTCGGGCACGTCCCCCTTCATCCTCCCGACTCTCAGGCCGGTGTTCCGGAACCACCAACCCGTGGAGGGCATCCTCCGGACCGATTTCGGCCCCCTGCTGATGATCGCCCGCCCGATTCTCTCCACCGGGGGCCAGGGCCCCCCCCGCGGCGTGGTGGTCTTCGGGCGTTTCCTGGATGCCGCGCTGGTGCGCTCCCTCGCTCAACAGGCCCACCTGTCGTTCGAACTCTTCCCCTCGGGCGACCGGCGCCTGTCGCGGGAAGAGCAGGCACTCCTGGCCCGGGTCGTCCCGGGCAACCCCCGGATCGGCACCGGGCAGGACGGGACCGCCTTCCTGTACGACGTCCTCCTCGACCTCAACGGCCACCCCGTGGCCGCGCTCCGGGTCGCCGTCCGCGGGGACATCGCCGCCACCGCCCGGAGCACCAGCCGGATGCTGATGGGGGTGCTGGGGTTGGCGGCCGTCATTCTCCTCCTGGCCGGCGCGTACGTCTTCAGCCGGGCCCGGGGCGAACCCGCCGCCCACCTCGGCGCGGCGGGTTGGGGGACCCTCGTGCTCGCCGCGCTCATCGGCGTCACGCTCAGCACCGGCGCCTTCCTCGAAATGAGGCGGCACTCCCGCGCCACGCTGGAAGACCTTTTCCGGAACCGTGCGACGGAGAGGGCCCGCGGCATCTCCCAGCGTTTCGTCGGCGCACTTCACTCCCTGATGTCCGTGCGTCGTGCCGTGAACATCCTCGGCGAGATCGACGAACACGCTTTCACCCAGTTCAACACGCCCCTCCTGTTCGAACGCGGCTTCCGTTTCATTGCCTGGGCACCCCGGGTGAGCCGTGCCGAGCGCGAAGGCTACGAGGCCCGGGCCCTCACCGAAGGGGCGCCCCAGCCGGCTGTCACGGCCCGCCAACCCGGCTCCGGCTTCGGGCCCGCCCCCCCTCGGGACGAGCACTTCCCCCTCCGCTTCATCAACCCGGTTTCCGGCTTCGATCTCCTGACGGGCTTCGACCTCGTCTCCGACCCCGACATCCGGGCTGCCGTGGAACGGTGCGCCGGCACCGGCCTTGCCGCCGTCACGGGACACGTTGCCTGGCTTCCCGAAACGGCTTCCGCCGACCTGATGATCCTCGTCCCCGTCTACGGATCCGACCCCCGGCGCATGGTCCCGGCGGACCGTCGGCGGAACCTGAAGGGCCTGGTGGTGGGGGCGCTCGAACTGCAGAACCTGTTCAGGAACGACAACGAGCCCGCCCCACCCCCCGAGCTGAACGCGTGCCTCCTCGACCTGTCGGCGGAAGGACGACCGCGCGTCCTCTTCCGGGACCGCTACCGGCAACAGCCCCCCGAAGGCGCCGAGTCCTCCCGCCTGGTCTCCTCCACCGACCTGCCGTACGCCGGCCGTCTCTGGCGACTGGTGATCCTGCCGGAAGCCGCCTTCATCGAGCGGAACGACCGGGGTATGCACTGGTGGGCGCTGGCCGTGGGGCTCCCCCTCACCGCCCTCGTGCTCCTCTACCTCCAGGCCCTCCTTTCGCAACGGCGCCGGGCGGAGGCCCAGATACGGGCCCGAACCCGCGATCTCCTGGCGAGCGAGCAACGGTACCGGGAGATCACCACCCGCCAGGAAAACCAGCAAAAGGCCGTAGCCGCCATCGCCGTGTCTCCCTTCATCCCCACGGGCCAACTGAGCCCCCTGGCCCGGGAAATCACCGAGAAAGCGTCCGTCACCTGCGGCGTCGAACGGGTGAGCATCTGGCTGTTCGACGAGACGGAGACCCGCCTGGTCTGCCTCGACCTCTTCGAAGCCTCCCCCTGCCGCCACACCTCGGGCAGGACCCTGTCGGAGCACGAGTTCCGGGCCGAGTTCGCCGCCCTCAAAACCACCAGTTACGTGGATGCGAACGACCCGCTCAGCGACCCCCGGACAGCAGGTTACGTCGAGGGCTACCTGAAACCGAACCGGATCACCTCCATGCTGGACGTGGTGATCCGCTCCGCCGGGCGCAACCTGGGGGCCCTCTGCCTCGAGCACGTCGACTGTCCCCACCACTGGGAGCCCGACGAGGTCGCCTTCGCCTGCCAACTGGCGGACCAGGTCGCCATCGCCATCGCCAACGCGGCGAGGCTCCGGTCGGAAGAGGCCCGGAAGGACCTCGAGGAAAGGCTCCTGCGGGTCGAGAAGATGGAGTCTTTGGGGCTGCTCGCCGGTGGGGTCGCCCACGACCTGAACAATGTCCTGGGCGTCCTGGTCGGCTACTCCGAACTGCTCCTGATGGACATCCCCCCCGACAGCCCCCTCCGCGAGCACGTGAGCAACATCATGGGCGCCGGCGAACGGGCGGCGGCCATCGTCACGGACCTGCTCACCCTGGCACGCCGGGGGGTCGGGACGCGCTACGTGGTCAACCTCAACGAAACCGTCACGGCATTCCTGAAGACCCCCGAGTTCTCCAAACTCTGCTCGTTCCACCCGCGGGTCGACGTCTCCACCGATCTCGACGGCGACCTGCTCCGGGTCCTGGGCTCACCGGTCCACCTGGGGAAGACGCTGATGAACCTCGTGTCCAACGGTGCGGAAGCCATGCCCCTGGGCGGGCGCCTCGTCATCCGGACCCGGAATCGGTACCTGGACCGTCCGCTCTCCGGCTACGACCACGTGGTCCCCGGCGACTACGTGGTGCTGTCGGTTTCCGACACCGGCGAGGGGATAACCCCCGAGAACCTCAAACGGATCTTCGAGCCCTTCTACACCAAAAAGATCATGGGGCGGAGCGGGACGGGCCTCGGTCTCTCCGTGGTCTGGGGAACGGTCAAGGACCATGACGGCTACATCGACGTGGTCAGCAGCCCCGGCGAAGGGACGACGTTCTCCCTGTACTTCCCCGTGACCCGGCAGCACGGGGGCACGGATGCGAAGCCCTCCACCGAGAGCTATGCCGGTCGCGGGGAATCCATCCTGGTGGTGGACGACATCCGGCAGCAACGGGAACTGGCCTCCGACCTGCTCAGCCGCCTGGATTACCGGGTGGCGACCGTCTCCAGCGGGGAAGAGGCCGTCAAATACCTCAAGCAGCAACCGGTGGACCTGGTCGTCCTGGACATGATCATGGACCCGGGGATCGACGGGCTCGAGACCTACCAGCGGATCCTGGACGTCCGCCCAGGCCAGCGGGCCGTCATCGTCAGCGGTTTCGCCGAGACGGACCGGGTCCGCGAGGCCCAGAAGCTAGGCGCGGGCCCCTACATCCGAAAGCCTTACATCCAGAAGAAACTCGGTCTCGCTGTCCGCGCGGAACTCGACCGGCCCCTGCGAACCCCCGCTCACTGAGGCCCAAATCTGATGAGCCCGCAAAAAGTCGCGAAAGGGGGATTTCCCGCGAATAACACGAATATACGCGAATCGGAATGACACAAATCATTTATTTCTTTGGATTCGCTATCTGCGTCAATCGGCGTTATCCGCGGGAAAGAGCCAATTGGCGACTGTTGCGGGAGCATCAAATTTCTACAAAAACTAGCGCGTGATCGTGTTGAGGACGACCTCCATGAGGTCGAGCGTGTCCACCTTGCCGTCCAGGTTCACGTCGGCGCACTCCGCTCCGCAGGGGAGCACGGTCCGGCTTCCCGCCAGGAACTGCGACAGGAGTGATACGTCGTTGTCGGTCACTGCCCCGTCCAGGTCCACGTCCGCCCGGTTGTCCACCCGGTAGACGATCAGCTTGCCGCTGTCCCAGCAGGCGGCGTACAGGTAAGGATAGTGGTAGTCCGTCCGCATGGGGGCCGACGGGGTCGCCGCATGGGCCGCCTCGTAGATGTGCAAATCGTCGCTGATGTCCAGGACCTGGATGCCGTTCACATCCGTCCCGACAAAAGCGTAGGGGAACCGGATCAACAGCGAGTACATGTAGCTCCGTGCAGCAAAGCTGAACAGCAGGACCGGGGACGTGGGGTCCTGAAGGTCGTACTTCTGCAAGAGATTCGACGCCGTAAGGTAGACCTCGCTGCCGTAAAGGCCGACATCCCGGATCCCCGGGGGAACATCCAGGGTGCCCAGGATCAAAGGGCTGGCCGGATTGTTGACATCGAAAACGACCAGGCCGGGGTTCCCGTCCGCCACGTAAACACGGGGGAAGGCCACGGCACAGTTGTGCCCGGACCCCGGGGTGTCGCTCGCGCCCACGATCACGGGGGCCGCCGGGTTCGTGATATCGACGATCTGCAACCCGCTGGATTCATCCGCGACGTAGGCGTAGTTGTTCAGGATCTCCACGTCGCGCGCCGAACCGGGGGTGTTCACGGACCCTGACACGACGGGATGGACAGGGTCGGCGATGGAGACGATGATCAGCCCCATGCTGGCGGCCGCAAGGTAGGCGTAATCCCCCTGGACCTCCACCGTCTGAACGTCCCCGATCGATCCCAGGTTCGCCACCGGCACAGGGGTTGCGGGATTGGTCATGTCAAAGACGGTCAAGCCCTTGGTTCCATGGGCCAGGTAGGTATAACTCCCGGCGACCCGAACGCCGTTGGCGGAACCGGATTGATTGAACGCCCCCAGGAGAACCGGGGCGGAGGGATCGGAGATCGAGACGACCTGCAGACCGTCCGCAAGGCAGGCGACGAAGGCCGTTTCCCCGGCCAGGTGCACTCCGAAAGCGTTCCCGGGAAGGCCGAGATGGCCGGCCGTCACCGGGGCGCCCGGGGACGACACGTCGATGACGTACACCCCGCTGGACTCCACCGCGGTCACGACGAAGTTCCCCACGACTTCCACATCCCTCGTGTTGACCGCGGTGCTCCAGGTGGAGACGAGGGTGGGTGCCGCCGGGTCGGCCACGGAGACGATCCGGACCCCCTTGCCCCTGTCGGCGAGGAAAGCAGTGTTCCCTGCAACGTCAACCTGGGCCGTGCTGCCGTCCGTATCGAGACCGCCCCTGAGGACTGGCGCGGCCGGGTTCGAAATGTCCACGATCACCAGGCCATTGGCGTAATCCGCCAGGTAGGCATTGTTCCCTGAAACCTTGACTCCCCGGGTCTCGCCAGGGGTGTCATACTGGCCGATCTTCATGGGGTTCGCCGGGTCCGTGACGTCCACGATCACCAGTCCCTTGCCGGCGGCGGCCAGGTAGGCCGTGTTCCCTGCCACCTGGACATCGTACGTGTTGGTTGCGCTGGGGACATAGCTTCCGACAATGAAGGGGGCGGTGGGATCGGACACATCCATGATCTTCAGTCCGCCGTAACCGTCGGCGACGTAGAGGTAATTCCCCTGAAGGGCCAGTCGATAAACGCTTTGAGGCGTGTCGCACTGGCCGATCCGGCTGATGGCCGCGGGGTTCGAGACGTCGAGGACGTCCACGCCCGCCGCAACGGCGGCGCAGTAGGCCACGTTCCCCGATTTCAGCACGTGGAGATAGTTTCCCGTCCCCCACTCCCCCTGCTTGACCAGGTTCAGGTGCGCGGCCGGCACCCGCCAGGCGGCCAATCCAATCACAAGAACAAAACAAACTGCGCGATTCATCATGTTGGCCTCTCTTCGCATTACTGTCTGATCGGATGGGCAATGTCAGATCCAGTATATCCCCGGGCAGCCAAACCGGCAAATGAAATGATTCAAGCCGGGCGTCTTTTCGGCGACGGCGACGATCTTTCTCCTTCAATTTCCTCTCCCTGTGTGATAGGATAACTTATTATTGACAAGGGCTGCCGGCAGCCCTTTTTCCGCAACCCTTACGGCTTTCGAGCGTACCATACTCCTCTTCATCCCGCAGATCTCGGGGTGCATTTCAGTCTGCGGAAGCATCCCCGCAGCAAACGGGAGCCGATCCGTGCATATCCTGCTCTACGTCCCGGACAACCAGGTCACCGAGAACTTCATGCCGCAGCTCTGGCCTTTCATCCTGCAGCGGCGGACGCCCGAGGAACACCGGGTGACCATCATGGACGGCAACGTCACGCGTCATACGCCGGGCCAGGTGGCCGATTTCGTGGTGAAGGAGCAGGTCGGGCTCGTGGGCATCGGGTTCATGACCCGGATGGCCCAGAAAGCCTACCGGGTCGCCGACGCCATCCGGGAGGTTTCGACCGTCCCCATCGTCATGGGGGGGCCGCACGTCACGGCGGAGCCGGACGAACCCCTGGGCGAGGGCGGCGGGCCCCGGCACGCCGACGCCGTGGTCCTGGGCGAGGCGGATCAGGTCTGGCCCCGGGTGGTGGAGGACGCCGCCGCCGGCCGGCTGCAGCCGCGCTACGGGGACACCCTCCCGGAGGGCCCGGCCGATCATCCAAGCCTCGACACCTATCCCGTCATCCACTGGGACCGGATGGACCTTTCCCCCTTCGACCTCATGCGCTTTGTCCCGTCGACGGTGAAACGGCTGCTCCAGCGACTGAAGATCCCCATTGAACGGCTCTACATCTTCCCGGTGGAGTCGGGGCGCGGGTGCCCCTACGGGTGCGAGTTCTGCTCCGTGACCGGGTTCTTCGGCGGGCGGCCCCGCTTCCGGACGGCTGAGAACGTCGTGGAGGAACTGCTTCTCATCCAGTCGGTCGCCAAGCGCGACGGGGCCCAGGCGGTGGTCTTCCTGGTGGACGACAACTTCGCCATCGACCGGGAACGGGCCAAATCGCTCCTGCGGGAGATGATCCAGCGGGGCATTGACCTGCCGTGGTGCGCGCAGATCAGTGTCAACCTGCTCAAGGACGAGGAGATGGTGGACCTCATCGTGAAGGCGGGCGGCCGCCTGATCTTTATCGGCCTGGAATCCGTGGAGGCCGAGAGCCTGGGCAGCGCGCGCAAGTCCTTCAACCGGCCTTCGGAGTACGCCGCGGTCCTGGAGAAAATGGCCCGGAAGGGGCTGACCGCCATCACTTCGTTCATCTACGGCCTGGATGCGGACCGTCCGGGGTGTTCCCGGCGGGTCCTGAACGCCATCGAGAGCTGGCCGCCCGTGATGCCGGTTTTCTGCCTCCTGACCCCGCTCCCGGGGACCCCCCTCTACCGGCGCCTGGCGGAAGAGGGACGACTGACCCGCCCCAAGCACTGGCTGGATTTCCAGGCCAACAAGGCGGCCTTCACACCCCGCCACCTCACCCAGGACCAGGTGGAGAAGGAACTTCTGCACTCGTGGAAAAGGAGTTACCGGGCCGCCGCCTTCGCCCGGACGCAGCGCTGGTTGCGGAGGAACGGCCGCCCCTTCGAGCAGCAGGCCACGCTCTTCGTCTTCCGGTTGATCTTCCGGGGGATCTATTTCCCGCAGAAGAGCCTCTGGTCGTGGGTGCGCCTCCTCGGACGCAACACCTTCACCCTCTCGACCCTGGTCCTCCAGGCTTCCGCCCGCTTGCGGAAGCGCAAGAAGGCCGCCCGCCGAAAAGAGGGGAGTCAAGCCTGACACCCCCGCCATAAGTCGCATTTTACCCGCGAATCACGCGAATGAACGCGAATCAGAAATCAACAATCAATGGAGATTATTCGTGTTATAAATTCACGTCTATTCGTGTTATTCGCGGGAAATCCCCCTTTCGCGACTTTTTACGGGAGCGTCAAGCCTGACGGGTTTGCAAAAAGTCGGGAAACGAACCCCACAGTGTCGTAACCCCTTTGTCTGAGCCATCGCCCAGAGGGCGATGGTACTTTTTCGACCGCATCAAGGCTGGAAGGAAGACGTCCCGTAGAGCCCGGCCAGGCGGGCGAGGGCGGTGGCCTCGCGCATGAAGCCGGGGTTTTCCCTCACGCGGTTGGGGCGGTCCCACCGGGAACCCGGACGGGCGATGACACTGAAGCAGTCGATGAGGCGCCGGCAGAGCCAGTTCACCTTCTCCTGGCCGACGCAGGACAGCCCCGCCTCCCGGGCGGCGGCCGCGAAACCCGCGGCGGTGACGCCGGGGTCGCGCCAGTGGGGGGTGACGTCGTCGATGAGGCCGAGACGGTCCAGGGTGCGCTTCCCCCGCGGGATCCGCCGGAGAAAAGCGTGGTAACCCGCGTGCTCGCCCAGGTTGGAGTGGTGGATGAACCCGGCCCCGTCCTTCCGCAGCGTGCGGGCGGTTTCCCCCAGGTAGGCCCGCAGGACGCCCAGGTCCACGTGGACCAGGGAGTCGAAGCTGAAGACGAAGTCCACGCTGTCGTCATCGACCCCGGCCAGGGACTTCCCGTCGTTGACGTGGTATTCGAGGCGGGCGTCGCCCCGGAAACGCTCCCGGCACGCCGCGATGCACTTCTCCGACAGGTCCACCAGGACCAGTCGCCGGCAGTGGGCCTTGAGGTACTGCGTCCATCGGCCGAAGCCCGGGGCGACCTCCAGGAGGGTGTCCACCGGCAGGAAAGCCTGGATCCGGGGATAGATCGCCCCGTACCACTGCATCTCCGTGCTCCCCCATCGGGCGGACCACTCGTCCCCCGCCCCGCTCCAGTCGTAGGTCCCGCCCCACAGCGCCTGGTTTTCCGTCACACTCGGCATGGCTCGCCTCCTTCGTCCCCGTGGGGACCGGGGGATTGTAAAGCCCCGGGCGCGACCATGGCAAGCGCTTTCGCATGGCGCCGCACACCGCCTGCCGGAACGTTGGGGTCAGATGTGGGTCTGTTCGATCCACGTGGCCTTGAAGTCGGCGTAATCGGCCAGCAGGGTCCGCTCGTGCGCCGCCTCGTCATTGGCCAACTGGGTGAACATCCGGCCGAGCGGGGTGTCCGCCCCTGCCAGCACCGCGGCCTGGCGGTACAGCGCCTGGGCTTTCCGTTCTTCCTCGATGGCGATGGCAAACAGGTCGTGCAGGTTGCGCTCGGAGATTCCCGGCATGGTCGTCCTCCAGGACTTCAGAATGCTGCACTCACAGGATAGTCGGCCACGGGCTCGGAATCAAGGGCGATTTCGGGGGGTGTCCGGTAATCGTGCAGACAACAAGGGAAATCATTTTCACCGGTTTCGCGTATGCTTTGAGGATAACGGCTCCCGGAACCGGGAACCTCTCCCCGAACAGGAGGTCATCATGACAAAGACGAAGCGGGCCCTCTCCCCTGTGGCCCTTCTCCTGGCGTCCCTGGCGCTGATCTGGGCCCCGCTCCGCGCTTCGGACCTTCACGAGGCCGTGAAGCAGGGGGATGTGAAGGCCGTTGAAGGGATGCTCCAGGCCAAACCGGACCGGCTGAACCAGCGGGACGCCTATGACCGGACCCCGCTGTTCCAGGCGGCCCTGTCACGGCAGCCGGCGGTCTTCGATCTCCTGCTCTCGGCGGGTGCCGACGTCAACCTCCCCGACCGGGAAGGCTTCACCCCCCTCCATCTGGCCGCCTTCCTCGGCCAGGACGGCTGGGTGGGGGCACTCCTGGACCGGGGTGCGGTTATGGACACGCAAACCAACGTCTTCGGCTACGCGCCCCTGCATGCCGCGGCCCGAGGGGGGCACCTCAAGTGCGCCGAACGCCTCCTGGCGAAGGGGGTCCGCCTCAACCTGCGGGATGCCGAGGGGAACACCCCGCTGGCCCTGGCCGCCACTTACGGGCGCGGGGAAATGGTCGGGCTCCTGCTTTCAAGCGGTGCCTCCCCTCGCGACGAGGACCTGGCGGGCAGCACGCCCCTCCATCTCGCCGCCCTGGCCGGGTGCCGGGACTGCGTCGACCGGCTGCTCGCCGGCGGCGCCGCGGTGGACCCGAAGAACGCCTACGGGAACACCCCGTTCCAGGTGGCCGTCCGGGAAGGTCAAACCGCGGTCGCACAAGCGCTTTCTGCGGCCGGAGCCAAAGAAGGCCCCGCGGCGCCCCCGCCCCCCGGACGGCCGTACCTGGGCCAGAAGCGACCGGGGACCACGCCGGTGCTGTTCGCCCCCGGGATCGTCTCCACGGAGCGGCGGGAACTCAACTCGGTCTTCACGCCGGACGGGAGGGAATTCTACTTCACCATCCGGACGCCGAAGGGGCAGTGGCGAATCATGGTCATGAAACGCCGGGGCGGCCGGTGGACCCTGCCGGAGACCGCCTCTTTCTCCGGCGTTTACAGCGATGCGGATCTCTTCTTCTCCCCCGACGGCCGAAAACTCTGGTTCTGCTCGAACCGTCCCCGGACCGGCCAGGGCGACGCGGAGAAGGACTACGACATCTGGGCGGCGGAACGGGCGGGGGACGGCTGGTCCCAACCCGTCAACCTCGGCCCCCCCGTGAACTCGAGAGAGGATGAGTTCTACCCCACCGTCTCCCGGGACGGCACCCTCTACTTCCAGACCACCCGGGCGGACTCGCGGGGCGTCCGGGACCTCTATTGCGCCCGCTTCGTCGATGGCGCCTTCCTCGAGCCGGAGAACCTCGGCGACGCCGTCAACAGCCGGGAGATGGAGTCGGACGCCCTCGTCTCCCCCGGCGGGGAATGGATCGTCTTCTCCGTCAACCGGCCGGGCGGCCGCGGCCAGGGGGACCTGTACCTGAGCCGCCGGGACCGGAGCGGCTCCTGGTCCGCGCCCGTGAACCTCGGGGACCGGGTCAACAGCGCGGCCAACGAGAACTGCCCCGCCCTGTCGCCGGACGGCAAGTACCTGTTCTTCACCCGCGGCGGGGACATCTACTGGGCCGACGCCAGGGTCCTCGACCAAAAGGGTGAGTAGGCCGCAACTCCGGAGGGATCTCCATCGACATCGGTATCGGTATCGCAATCGGTATCGGTATCGGTATCGCAATCGGTATCGGCCTCGCAATCGGGGCTGCAATAACCCCTCGCCTTCGCCACCACCGTGGCCGTCCCTTTCTTCTTTGCACCCCGCCGTCCTTTGGGTCCCTTTGGTCCTTTAGGTCCTTTCGTCCTTTCAAGACCAGGAGTGCGAAGGGATGAAGGGACCCAAAGGACCTAAAGGACCAAAGGGACGGACATAACCGCCAGGGCAGAGGGGCCCGGCGCGCTATTCGGGGGGGTCAGCGCTGCGCGGCGGATCTTGCCGGGTCGTGTTCTCCGGGGCCGTCTCCAGCGGCAGGCGGAAGCCGAAGGTGGAGCCCTCGCCCGGGCGGCTGGTCACGAACACCTCGCCGCCGTGGCGCTCCACGATGCGCTTGACGATGGAGAGCCCCAGGCCGGTGCTGGACTCGCCCCCCGTAGGCATCGCGCTCAGCCTGACGTAAGGCTGGAACATCTTCGAGAGGTCGTCTTCCGTCAGGCCCGGGCCGCTGTCCCGGACCGACACCTCCAGGAAATGGCCCTCCAGGTTCGCCCGGAGGAGGATCTCCCCCCCGGGCGGGGTGTACTTGACGGCATTGCTGAGCAGGTTGTCCAGGACCTGGCTGAACCGGAGCCGATCCGTGACCAGGTCGGGGAGGTGATCCGGGATGTCCGCCGAGAAGCGGATCTCCTTGCGTTCGGCCTGCCTCCGGTGGAAATCGGCGCTCTCGAGCAGGAGCCGGACGGGGTTCTCCGGGTGCATGACCACCGCGAGGCTGCCCGTTTCGATGGCGGCGATGTCGAGGAAGCTGGTGAGGAGAGCGTTCATCTTCTCGCAGGCCTCGGAGATCTTCTGGAGGTACTTCATGCCCTGCGTCGGCTGGAACCGGTTGTCGGCGATCATTTTCAGAACCATGTCCGCGTAGCCCAGCACCGCCGTGAGCGGGTTCCGCAGGTCGTGAGCCGCCATTCCCAGGAACTCGGTCTTCTTGGCGTTGAGCCCCCGCAGTTCCTCGTTGGCTGACCGCACCAGCGTGTAGGCCTTTTCCAATTCCTCGTGCTTCTTCCGCAGTTCCTGGGTCCGCTGCACCACCAGTTCCTCCAGCCGGCGCTGCTGGACCCGGATCCGGCGGATGCGCTGCCGGTACGCCACGAGGAGGGCCAGGGCGACGAGGAGGGCGGTGGAAACCCGCAGCCAGGGCCGCTTCCACCAGGGCGGCACGATCCGCACCCGGATCTGGGCGCCCTCGGGGTTCCACACCCCGTCGCTGTTGGCGCCGCGAACCCGGAAGACGTACTCGCCCCCCTCCAGGTTGGTGTAGGCGGCACGCCGTTCCGCTCCGCAAGGGAGCCAGCGGCTGTCGAAGCCCTCCATCATGTACTCCATCCGCGATTTCCCGGGGTTCACGAAGTCCAGGGCGGCGAACTCGAGGGCGAAGAAATTCTCCCGGTGGGACAGCACGATCTCGGGGGTGACCGAGATATCCAGGGGGAGGGCGGCGGGGGAATTGAAGATCCGGAAGCCGGTCAGAACGATGGGCGGCGGGACGGGATTCTCCCGGATCCGGCCGGGGAAGAAGCGGTTGAACCCGTTGACGCCCCCGAAGAAGAGTTCGCCGCGCCTCGAGCGGAAGGCCGCGCCCCAGAAGAACTGGTTGCTCTGCAGCCCGTCCTCCTCGTCATAGTTCCGGAAAGTCCCCTGCAACGCGATGAAGCGTGACAGCCCCCGGTTGGTGCTCATCCAGATGTCGTGACGGTCGTCCTCCAGCAGGGCGTAGACCACGTCGTCCGGGAGGCCTTCCCGGATACCGAAGGACCGGCAGCGGCCGGTCCGCGGGTCCATCCGGCACACCCCGCCCCCGTAGGAACCGATCCAGAGCATGCCGGCCCGGTCGAGGTGCAGGGAGATCACCCGGTTGCTGCTCAGGGTGGCGGGGTCGTTCGGGTCGCTGAAGAACCGGCGGCAGCGTCCCGTGACGGGATCCATCCGGTTGAGCCCGTTCCAGGTCCCCACCCAGAGGGACCCGTCCGGGGCTTCCAGCAGGGCCCGGGACTGGACGCGGTTGTCGCTGAGGGATAGAGGGTCCCGGGGCTCGTTCCGAAAGTGGACGAAAGACCCGGTGGCCTCGTCGTACCGGTCAAGCCCCTCCTCGGTCCCGATCCAGGCCCTGCCGGCCCGGTCCACCAGGACGGCCTGCACGATGTCGCCCCCCAGGCTCGACGGGTCGCCGGGGCGGTTCCGGAAGTGCTCGAAGCGCTTGCGCCCCGGGTCCCAGCGGTCGAGCCCGCGGCCCCAGGTGCCGACCCAGAGGCGCCCCCGGGCGTCCTCGGCAATGCACGAGACGTGGTCCCAGGCCAGGCTCGCGGGGTCCCCGGGCCGGTTGCGGAGGCAACGCCACGTCCCGTCCGGGGCCTGAACGTTCAGCCCGCCGCCCAGGGTCCCGACCCAGAGCACCCCCCGGCTGTCCTCGAAGAGGCACCGCACCGTGGCGTGGCTGAGCCCCCTGCCCGGCTCGGGGTTGTAGCGGACGTGGGGAAACTTCCACTTCAGGGGGCTGTACTTGCAGACTCCGGAGCTGTTGCTGCCGACCCAGATGTTCCCGGCCCGGTCGGCGTGAACGGACAGGATCACGCCCGGGGACAGGCTGAACTTGTCGTAAGGGTCGGGCGTGAAGAAGCGGGGAGCCTCCTCCCCGGAAGCCAGGCGGATGAGGCCGAAGCCCCCGCCCATCCAGAAGACGTCCGCGGGCTCCTCGGTCATCGACATGACCTGGCGTCCCTCCAGGCGGGGGTCGTCGATGGCCCGGATGCGGGTCATGCGGCTGTCGGGCCCGTCCAGGCGCCCCATCCCCACGGTGGTCGACACCCAGACCCGGCCCCGGCTGTCCTCGAAGAGATTCTGCACGCTCGCCGGGACCCCGGGCGCCGGCGCCAGTTCCCCCAAGTCCACGGGCCGGGCGACGCCGCTGCGCGGGTCGAGGCAGTCGAGCCCCCGGTCGGTCCCCACCCAGACCAGCCCCCGCCGGTCCGCCAGGAGAGCGATGACCTGGTTGGAGCGGATCGTACGGAGGTCGCCGTCCCGGTGAAGGTACCGGCGGAACCGGCCCGTCGTCCGGTCCAGAACGTTGACCCCGCCGCGCAGGGTCCCGGCCCAGATGTTGCCCCGGGGGTCCTCCGAGAGGACCTGGACGTTGTTGTCGCTGATGGACGAGGGATCATCGTTCCGAAAGCTGAAATGCTCGAATCGGGTGGTTCGGCGGTCGAAGCGGTCGAGCCCCCCCTCGTTGGTCGCCACCCAGAGGAAGCCGTCCCGGTCCTCCAGAATTCGCCAGATGAAGTTGTCGGAGAGGGAACCGGGGTCCCCCGGCTCGTGGCGGTAGACACTCATCCGGGTGCCGTCCCACCGGTTCAGCCCCGCCTCGGTGGCGAACCAGAGGAAGCCCGTCCGGTCCTGGTGGATCCCCCGGACCGTGTTGTGCGAGAGCCCTTCCCGCAGCGAGAGGTGGTCGAACCGGACGTCGGAGTCCACCGCGCCCGCGTGTCCCATCACCCCCACGGCGAGCACCAGGGCGACGACAAGGCCGACTCTGTGAACGCGGCAGGTACCCAAGCCCGCTCCTCGCCCGTCCGGATTCGCCCCCCCCCGGGAAGGCCCCGGGGCGGTAACGCCGCTCGTGCGGCCCGGATAGCCCTGGCAGGCGAGGGAATCTCCCGGCCGCGAATCATCACGATGCTGTGTTGATGATAATCTCTTTCCAAGGTAAAATCAAGATAACCGGCTGCCCTCCCCGCCCGGACGGCGGGGGTTTTCCGATGGTTCTTCTGAAGGCATGGCTATCCTGGAGGGGAAGATGAAAACAGGGCTGTTGATCGTTTCACTGTTCCTCGTGACCACGTCGGCAATGGCCGCCATCAATGTCTGGGTCCCCCATGTCACCAACGTGGGGGGGTGGACGACGGTCATAAAGATGTACAACCCGGGTTACACCGCCGCCGAGTTCACCGCGCAGAAGTACGACGTCGCCGGCAACCCCGTCGGCGCCCCGATGACGGGCTCCTGGCCGGAACGCGCCTGGGGGGAGATCGGCAGCAGCTACCTCGACCACGAGGGGTCGGTGAACATCCACTCGTCGTGGAACTACCTCGTCAAGGTGGAATACCGTTACGGCAGCACTCCCAGCGTCTGCGAGTTCTTTCTGAGCGATTACGCCATCCCGGGGTGGATCCTTCCCACCTCCGCCCGGTCCTGGCTGGACTACACCGGCCTGGCGGTCCTTAACACCGACAGCCTGACCACCGGCCTCACCGTCGAGGGGTGGAAAGACGGAGTGAAGGTGGCGCCGGACTTTCACCGCGATCTGGCGTCCCGCGAGAAATTCGTCGCGCTGAGCGACCAGCTCTGGACCGGGATCGGCTACTCCGACCTGGACACGCTGGTTGTCCGTTCCACCGCCATCCAGGCGCCCATGAGCATCACGGGGAACTTCGCCGGCGACCGCCACCTGTTCTTCGCCGGGCAGTACGAGCCCATCTACGGGAAACCCGGCGACGTTCCGCTCTCCGGGCAGCCGCCGGACGCCGATTCCGCCCCGGAGTCGGTCACCTTCTGGTGCGCCCACGTGACGGCGGTTGGGGGCTGGAAAACCAGCGTCCAGCTCTACAACGCCACCTCGTCGACCGCCACTTATTCCTACGCGAAGTACGACACCGAGGGCCACGAACTGGGGAACTTCCCGCTGGGCCTGATCCCGGCCCGTGCCTGGGCCGAGATCCCCCACACCGTCCTGAATTACGAGGGGACGGTCCAGATCTCCGGAAGCGACATGGTATTGGCGAAATCTACCTACCAGTTCGGGGACTCGCCCAGCGTCTGCGAATTCTACCTTTCGACGAAAAACGAGACGAACTGGGTGATCCCCAACTCGGTTCGCTCGTGGATGAACTACACCGGGCTGGCCCTGGTCAATTCCACCGACGCCCCCATCGAGGTGAACCTCGAGGCCTGGAAGAACGGGAAGATGGTCGCCTGGCCCGTTCGCTGCAACCTCGCGGCGCGGTCGAAGTACGTCAACCTGTCCAACCAGATCTGGAGCGGAATCGATTACAACGAGGTGGACACCCTGATCGCCCGCTCCTCCTCCGCCATCACGGCCCCCATCAGCATCACCGGGAACAACGCCGGGGACCGCCACCTCTTCTTCGCCGGCCAGGCCGAGCCCGACAACGGCAATGCCGGCGACCCGGTCGGCCCCGACCCCCTCATCGGCCCCCTGCGATTCATCCCCCGGGGACTTTACGTCCAGGGCTCCCCGACCTCTGAACCCTGCCGGCAGAGCAACGAAACCCAGTTCACGCACCTCATCAACACGAAATTCGCCGCCATGGAGACCGAGGTGTCCCGGCGGATGTGGGCCGACCTGAAAACGGTCCAGCCGACCCTCCCGGACGACCCCAGCGAGGTGTGGCTGATGCAGTCCCTCGACTACCCCGTCCAGAACGTCTCCTGGAACCACGCGGTCCTCTTCGCCAACCTGCTCTCCGTCCAGAACGGTTTTCAACCCTGCTATTTCAAGGATTTCATGATGCTGGTCCCGGTGAGCGCCTCCAATTATCAGACCGGGGCGACCTACTGGAGGTCCGCCGCCACGGGCTACCGCCTCCCCACCGAAGGGGAGTGGGAATACCTGTGCCGGGCGGGCACCTCCACGCCCTTCTGGATCGTCGAGCCGGCCTACTCCGCCGCCAACTGCGGGAACACCGGGGAAACCGGGTACGATCAACTGGAGACGGCGGCCTGGTTCAAGGCCAACGGAGCCGGCAAGACCAACCTCTGCGGGTTCAAGGCCGCCAACCCCTGGGGGCTCTGCGACGTCCACGGAAATGTCCACGAGTGGTGCTGGGACTGGTTCGGCACCTACCCCACGGGCGGCCAGGTGGACTACCATGGGCCGTCGAGCGGCGAGTTCGGCGACTACCGGGTCCTCCGGGGCGGCTCGTGGGACCAGGCGGCGCAGAACGCACGGTCGGCCTACCGGGGTTCCATCAACCCTGCCGCGTCCAGCAACCTGCTCGGGTTCCGCCTGGTCCGCACGCTTCCATGAGACGATCCCCTCCCCGGGATCGCTTTCGGTGTCCACCCTGGGAGAGAGGGACCCATTTCAAATCACCCGGGGCGGGGGGGGACAAATCGACGGGTGACCGTCCAATACCATCGAGATCGTGCCCGGAGGACTTCAATGAAAAAAGCCGCACTCCTTTTCACCCTTGGGTGCTTGACCGCAGCTGCCGCCTTCGCCGCCACGGAAGTCTGCATCCCCCACGTCACTGTCGCCGGCGGCTGGACCACGGTAGTGAAGCTGTACAACCCGGGCTATACCACGGCACAGTACACCGCGCAGCGGTACAACGCGGCCGGCGACCCCGTGGGGGTCGAGCTGTCGGGGACGCTGCCGGAGCGCTCCTGGGGCTCGATCGGGGGAAGCGCCCTCGCCTACGAGGGCTTCCTGAGGGTCACTTCCGCCTGGAACCTCCTCGTCAAGGTGGAGTACCGCTACGCGGACACGCCCAGCGTCTGCGAGTTCTTCCTGGACGGGGCGACGTCCACGGGGTGGGTCCTCCCCAACTCCTCCCGAAGCTGGATGAACTACACCGGTCTCGCGGTGGTCAACACCAGCGCCTCGCCCGCCACGCTCACCGTCCAGGGGTGGAAGAACGGCGCCAAGGTGGCCCCGGACTTCAGCCGGTCCCTGGGCCCCGGGGAGAAGTTCGTCGCCCTGACCGACCAGCTCTGGACCGGCGTCGGCTATGACGACCTGGACACCCTGGTCGTCCGTTGCAGTACCTATCTCCCCGCACCTGTCAGCATCACCGGCAACTTCGCGGGCGATCGCCACCTCTTCTTTGCCGGCCAGGTGGAACCGCACAAGGGGAAACCCACCGACGCCTCCCCCCCACCGACGGCCTCCCTCGGCGACCCACGCGCACCGGCGATGATCAACGCCTGGTGCAGCCACGTCACGGCCGCCGGGGGGTGGAAGACCACGGTCTCCCTGTTCAACGCCAGCGGCGCAACCGGAAACTACACCTACACCACCTACGACGCCCAGGGCAACGAAACCGGCAGTTTTCTCATGGGTTCCATCCCCGCCATGTCCTGGGCGGAGATCCCCCACACCACCCTGAACTACGAGGGTTCCCTCCAGGTCACCGGGAGCGACAACGTGGTGGTGAAGTCCACCTACCAGTTCGGTGACTCCCCCAGTGTCTGCGAGTTCTACGTCTCCCCGAACACGGCCGGGAACTGGGTGATCCCCAACTCGGTCCGCTCGTGGATGAACTACACGGGGCTGGCCTTCGTGAACCCCACCGCCTCGACGGTCCAGGTGTCCGTCGAGGCCTGGAAGAACGGCCGGATGGTGGCGCTTCCCTCCCGGCACAACCTGGCGGCCCACGCCAAGTTTGTCCGCCTGTCGGAACAGCTCTGGACCGGGATCGGCTACGACGACGCGGACACCCTGGTGGTCCGAACGTCCGCATCCATCCCCGCCCCCATCAGCATCACCGGGAACAGCGCCGGCGACCGGCACCTCTTCTTTGCCGCCCAGGCCGAACCGGTCAACGGCCAGGCCGCCGACCCGGTGGGGCCCGATCCCATCGTCGGGGCCCTGCGTTTCATCCCCAGGGGTCTGTTCGTCCAGGGTTCCCCGGCGGGGGAACCCTGCCGGGAGGACAACGAGAACCAGTTCGTCCACCTTCTCAACACGAATCTCGCCGCCATGGAGACGGAGGTGACCCGGCAGATGTGGGCCGATCTCCGGGCCGTGCAACCCGGTTTGCCGGCCGACCCCAGCGCCGTCTGGCTCATGCAGACCCTGAACTACCCCGTCCAGCAGCTCAAGTGGCACGCCGCCGTCCTTTTCGCCAACCTCCTCTCGCTTCAGAACGGCCTTCAGCGGTGCTACTACAAGGACTGGCTGATGCTCATCCCCGTGGACGCCTCCAACTACGCGGAGGGGACCATCTACTGGCGGACCGACGCCAACGGCTACCGGCTCCCCACCGAGGGGGAGTGGGAGTACATGTGCCGTGCGGGGACCTCCACGCCGTTCTGGATCGCCGAGCCCGCCTACGCGGCCTCGAACTGCGAAGACCCCCTCATGGAAGGTTACGACCAACTGGAGACGGCGGGCTGGTTCAGCGCCAATTCGTCGGACCGGACGCACCTCTGCGGCTACAAGGCCGCCAACCCCTGGGGCCTCTTCGACGTTCACGGGAACGTCCAGGAATTCTGCTGGGACGCTCACGGCGCCTACCCTTCCGGCAGCCAGGTGGACTACCGCGGCCCGGCCTTCAACACCTTCCACATCACCCGGGGCGGCAACTGGGACCAGTCTGCCCGGGCAATGCGGTCGGCCCAGCGCTCCAGCCTCGCCGACTACGGTTCGAGCAACCGAATCGGCTTTCGCCTCGTCCGCACGCTGCCCTGAGCGGGGGCAGCCCGCCGGACGGCCCTGTCGGGGCCTTCCGCGACGGCAGCGAAACCGGGGCCTCTCCGGGGCCAACCAGAATAGACTTCTTGACATTTACTGCTTTTCCGACTACCGTGGGGGCATGTTCCGCTTCCGTGTGCCCTTCGACGGCAAACCGGCTCCCTGTGGGCCCGGCGCCGCGTGATGGGCCGCGGAGACGTCAACACAGCCTGAAACCGGGAGGTCGGAATGGACGTCAACGCTCTGCTCGCCAGTCTCAACGCCACCGCCATCAGTATCGGCTGGAAGCTCCTGGGTGCATTTGTCCTGTGGATCGCCGGCCGGATGCTCATCAAATTCGCCATGCGCCTGCTGGGCGGGGGGATGCGCGCCCACGGCGTGGAGGCCACCCTCATCCGCTATATCCAGAGCGCCACCAACATCCTCCTCACCCTCATCCTGGTGATCGCCATCCTCGAGGTCTTCGGGGTGCAGACCACCACCTTCGCCGCGCTGCTTGCCGGTGCGGGCCTGGCCGTGGGGGCTGCCTGGAGCGGGTTGCTCTCCAACTTCGCCGGCGGCGCCTTCCTGGTGATCCTGCGTCCGTTCAAGGTGGGGGATTTCATCAGCGCCGGGGGGACCCTCGGAACCGTTGAGGAGATCGGCCTCTTCGTCACCACCATCAACACGCCGGACAACCTGCGAACCTACATCGGGAACAGCAAGGTCCTCTCCGACAATATCCAGAACTTCACGGCAAACCCCTACCGCCGCGTGGACATCACGGCACAAGTCTCCCACGCCGTGGACCCCCGCCCGGTCATGGAACGTCTCGCCGGCGCGCTGGCCCGGATCCCGAACGTCCTGGGAAAGCCCGGGCCGGACCTGAAGATCCTGGCGCACACCCCGACGGGGTGCGTCATCGCGGTCCGCCCCTACTGTCACAACGACCATTACTGGCAGGTCTACTTCGACACGCAGCAACTGATCCGCGACACCCTCGGCGCCGGCGGGTTCCCCCCGCCCGACCTCGTCGTCGAACTCAACGCCGCGGGGTAAACGCCGTCCCCGGCGGGCTGGCGGACATTCGTGCAATTGATTCGCGTTGATCCGTGGGATTCGCGGAAAACGGCCGCTTCGCGACGTTTCGCGGGGCCGATCGGTGCACCTCAGCCCGTCCGGAAGAGTTCGCCCATCTTCTTGCCGAGGATGCAGCCGGCGACCAGGATGGCCAGGGTCAGGACCCCCATCCCCACCATGCCCAGGGCGCACGCCAGGCCCGACGACGAGGACTCGGTCAGGTCGTAGATGGCCTTGGTGATGGGGTAGTAGTCGGGGTCCCAGGCCAGGATGAGACTGTCGCTCACCTCCACCATGGCATAGGAGAAGCACAGGAGCATCCCGGCGATCAGGTTGCCCCCGATGAGGGGGAGCGTGATGCGCCGCATGACCACGGAGGATTTGGCCCCCAGGCTCTGGGCGGCCTCCTCGAGGGTCACGCTGGTCTGCTGGAAGCCGGCGTAGGCGGAACGCACCATGTAGGGAAGCCGCCGGATGCCGTAACTGAGCACCAGGAGCAGGGTGGGGTCGAAGCGCGGGTCCAGGAAGGTCCCGCTGAAGGTGGTGAGGTAGCCGAAGGCGAGGACGATCCCCGGCAGGGTCAGGGGGACCATCACGAGGGCGTCCAGGAGGCCCGAACCCTTGAAGCGTTTCCGGGTGAGGAGCCAGGCGATGAAGATGCCCAGGACAATGTCCAGGACCGTGCTGAGGAGGCTGTAGAAGAGGCTGTTCTTGATGGAGACGGAGGTCTGGGGGTTGGTGAAGACCTCCTTGTAGTTCTCCGCGGTGAAGCCCTGGGGCAGTACCGTGTTGGACCAGCTTTGCGAGGCCGACAGGAAGAACACGCTGATGTGGGGCAGCAGGGCGATGAAGAGAAGGATCAGGATGACCCCGAGGAAGACCACGGTCTGGACGGGGCGGGCCTTCCGCTCCCGGCCCGTCACGTGGCCCCGGGCCAGCATCTCGTAGCGCTTCCGCCCCACCATCCGCTTGGAGAGGACGAAGAAGGCCACCGAGACGAGCACCATGATGACCACCATGGCGTAACCGAGGTCGTTCTCGCTGACATTCTTGACGTTGTTGAAGATCTGGACTGGCACCGTCTGCTGGAGGTTGAACATCAGGGGGGTGCCCAGGTCGGTGAAGGCCCAGATGAAGACGATGGTGGCGCCGGCGAAGAAGCCGGGGACCATGAGGGGCAGCGTCACCCGCCGCAGGACGGTCCACCGGGACGCGCCGCAGCTCATGGCCGACTCCTCCAGGGAGGGGTCGATGTTGGCCATGGCGGCGGTCAGGTTGAGGTACATGATGGGGTAGAGGCAGAGGGCCTGCATGAGCACGGCCCCGAAGAGCCCGCCCCCGAGCCCGTACCAGTAGATGGTGTCCTTCGCGCCCAGGATGCCGACCTGCTGGAGGAAGAGGTTGATGGCCCCGTGCTCGGCGAAGAGGTTCTTGAGCCCCATGGCGCCCACGAAAGGCGGCATGATGAGCGGGACCAGGATCAGGCTCTGGAGGAACCGGCTGCCCGGGAACCGGTAGTTGTTGAAGATGTAGGCGAGGGGCAGCGAGATCAGCACGGTCAGGACCGTCACCGCGGCGCCGATGGTGAGGCTGTTGACGAGGGACGCGCGGTAGATGTCGTTGGTGAAGATCAGGGTGAAGTAGTAAAAGTCAACCTTGCCCCCGATGAAGAAGGAGCGGAAGAAGACGTAGAGCACCGGCCAGATCATGAAGACGAAGAGGAAGGCGCCGATGAGCCCCACGGCGATCCAGTGGGGCAGGCGCATCCGGCCGGCGACGCCCGACCTCATGGGGTGTCCCCTTCCCGCTTGAGGACCACGATGTCCTCGTCCTTGACCGCGAGGCGCAGCTCGGTCCCCTCCTTGTGAAGGCCCGGGGGCGGGTTGGTCAGGAGCATCTTCACCCGGCACGCCCCCGCCCTCAGCCAGAAGTGCTCGAATTCCCCCATGAAGACGTGGGCGTCCACGAGGCCGTCGAACCGGGCGCCGACGTTGTTCATCCCGTCGTAGGCCAGCCGGATGGACTCCGGCCGGACCGAGACGACGACGTCCTCCCCGTCGGCGAAGCTGAGGGTTCGGCGCTTCGACCGGATGTCCCCCAGGGGCGAGCGCACGACCAGGTGGGTCTCGTCCTGGGCCGACAGGGTCCCCTCGATGAAGTTGGTCTCCCCCATGAATCCCGCCACGAAGACGGAACGGGGGCGGCGGTAGACGCTGAAGGGGTTCCCCTCCTGCATGATGACCCCGTCCCGCAGGATGATCATGCGGTCGGCCATGGAGAGGGCCTCCTTCTGGTCGTGGGTCACGTAGATGGCGGTGATGCCCGTGGACTTCTGCACGCGGTTGAGTTCGTCGCGCATCTCCATCCGGAGCTTGGCGTCGAGGTTGGAAAGCGGTTCGTCCAGCAGCAGCAGCCCCGGGCGCGTCACCAGGGCCCGGGCCAGGGCCACCCGCTGCTGCTGCCCGCCGGAGAGCTGGTTGGGCATCCGTTTCCCCAGGTCCTCGAGGTGGACCATCTCCAGGGCTTCCGTCACCCGCTCCTTCGCTTCCGCCGAGGAGATGCTGCGCATGTCGAGGCCGAAGCGGACATTCGTGGACACGTCCATGTGGGGCCAGAGGGCGTAGTTCTGGAAGACCATGCCGATGTTCCGCTTGTGGGGCGGGACCTGGAGAATCGACTCCCCCTCGAAGTCCACTTCCCCGGCGGTCGGGCTCTCGAAGCCGGCAAGGATGCGCAGGAGGGTGGTCTTTCCGCAGCCGGAGGGCCCCAGGATGAAGAAGAACTCCCCTTCGGACACCGTGAGGGAAAGGTCCCTCAGGACCGTGTTGGTCCCGAAGCGCTTGGTGAGGTTCCGGACGTCGATCTTCATTTCACTTTCGCCGCCGCGGCCGCGTACTTGGCCCGGGCGAACTCCTGCCACTGCGAGATGGTGTCATTGCGCCGCTTCGGGTCCTTCCACTGGGCGGCCAGTTGAAGGGCCTCGGCCTCGGTGACGGGCATCCGGCACAGCTCGGCGATGGCGTCGGGCGGGTTTCCCCCCGCGGCGATCCGGGCCCAGGCCTGTTTCAGCTCGTCGTGGCGGTCGACCAGGAGGCTCCCGAAGAGGTCCCCCGTGATGTCCCAGAGCTGCTCGCTTTTCTCCACGCTGTAGCCGGCGGCGCCGGAGGGAGAGGTGAAGGGGTTGAAGTCGATGAGGGTGTCCTTGCGGATGTCGTCGTAGACGGACTTGACGATGCTGAGCCGGTAGAGGCTGCTGGACGGGGGGCCCCCGGGGCTCCCCGCCCGGGCCATCCAGACGCGCTGGCACTCGGGGGAGAGCACGAACTCGATGAAGAGCTTCGCCTCCGCGGAATGGGGGGCGCCCTTGAGCACCCCGAAGCAGTCGGGGTTGACCATGGAGATGTCCTCGGGGACGATGAAGGCCACCTTGTCGGCGCCCTGCTGCTCGATCTCCTTCCAGGCGTAGTAGTCCACCGAGAGGCAGAAGGCCGTGTCCCCCGAGGTGAGGTCCTTGACCACGTCCTTGGAGGAGATGTTGAACCGCTTCATGTTGGCGGCAAGCAGGGTCAGGACTTCCCAGCCTTTCTCCCACCCCAGCTTCTGGAGGATCATGTCGAAGGCCACGTGGTTCGACCCGCTGTGGCGGGGGTCGGCGGAGCCCAGGAGGTCGGCGTACTGCGGGGACGTCAGCTCCTGCCAGGTCTTGACGACGGGGAGGCCGCGGGCGGCGCAGACGGAGCGGTTGGCCATGATGCCGAAGCAGGAGAGGCATGACCCGTACCACTGGCGGTCGACGTCGAAGAGCGGGACCCCGCCCAGGACGGGCGGGATGGCCGCCAGGGTCTCCGGCGCCAGTTCCGTCCGCTGCAGGAGGCCTTCCTTTTTCAGGGTGAAGTAAGGCGAGATGCCGCCCCCCCAGAAGAGGTCGATGTCGATCCCGCCGGGGCGCTTGGCGAACTCCGAGCGCACGTACTTGAGCGCGTCGTTGGACCCCCCCATGTTGATCCACTTCACCGAGATGCTTTTCCCCGTCTTCTTGCGGTACCACTCCTCGAACAGCGGCTTGATGGTCGCCTTGATGTCGTTGGTGTGGGGGGAGATGACCACCAGCTGCGCCCCGGAGGAACAGGCACAGGTCAGCAGCAGGCCCAGGGCGAGGACGAGGGACCCAAACGGTGTTTTTCCTTTCACGGTCGTACCTCTTGCAACAGGCTGACAAACAGGCTCAGAAAAGCGATTTTTAGCACAGAGCGCCGCGAAGTGTCAACGACGGGAAGAGTGGGGGGGGGAAATTCACCGTTTCTTAACCGAGTCCGGGCGAGACAGTTCATTTTTTCTCCGACGCACTGGAAATAGGTTATACTGTACACGTTCTGTTCGCAGATCTCTCGACGGGAAGGCTCAGGTCTTGATCCACCGGCTTCTTGCCAATCGCGGGCCCTCCGCTCCCCCCGGGGCGAAGCGCCCGATCGCGCCCCCGGGGGCCGGGGCCCTCCTCGCCCTGGCCGTGGCGGCCCTCACCGCCTGCTCGACGGACGCCGGGAAAGTCTCCCTCAAGGGGGCGGCCGGCCCCGGTCACCGGATCAAGGCGGGCCTGGTCTCCAACATCGGGGGCTTCGGAGACAAGTCCTACGCGGACCTCCAGTACAACGGCCTTGTCCGGAGCCGGACGCAGTTCGGCATCGACATCGCCTACGAGGAGGTCCGGCAGAGCGAGGACTACGCCGACAAGATGGAGAAGCTCATCCACCGAGGCTGCAACCTGATCTTCTGTAGTTCCGTGGACATGCAGCCCGCCGTCGAGCAACTGGCGCCGCACCACCCCCAGGTTCGCTTCGTGCTCCTCGACGCCCCGGTCATCGCGAAGAATCCCAACACGGTGGGCGTTCTGATGCGGCAGAGCGAGGGCTGCTTCCTCGTCGGGGCGCTGGCGGCGAGGATGAGCCGCAGCGGGACCATCGCCGCCGTCTGCGGACGAAAGGAACCGGTGATCGACGACTTCACCCTGGGCTTCGAGGCGGGTGCACGGCTGGCCCGCCCCGACATCCGGGTGAAGGCCCTCTACCTGCAGGAGCTCTTTCCCGGCAAAAACCCCTGGTCCAGCCCCGTCGAAGCCAAGCAGGCCGCCCTCGACCTCGTCTCCGCCCAGGGCGCCGACGTGGTTTTCGGCATCGCCGGCGCATCCAACCTCGGCATCTTCCAGGCATGCAAGGAGAAGAAAGTCTGGGCCATCGGGGTCGACTCCGACCAGGACTACCTCGTCCCGCGCGTCATCCTCTGCAGCATGATGAAACGCATGGACCAGGCGATCCTCCTCCAGGTGGAGCGGGTCCTCCGCGGCCGCTTCGAGAGCGGGAACATCACCATGGGCCTCTCGGACGGCGGCGTGGACGTCTCCCCCATGACCTACACCCGCGGCAAGGTTCCCCCCGACGTGCTCCGGCAGATGCAGGAATTCCGCGCCGGGATCGTGTCGGGCGCCATCCAGGTCCCCTCCACCCTCACCGACACCCCCCAGGTACTTCCGCCATGAACCTGAGAAACCGTTTCTCCCCGAGCGTCGCCATCAAGGTCAACCTGATCATCATCGGGATCCTGTCGGTGTTTCTCCTGCTGGCCAACCTGGTCCTTAGCCGCATCATCGCCCGGGTCCTCGAAGACGACGCCCTCCGGCGCTGCGAGGTGGTCACCCGGCTCTTCGCCGAGATCAACCGACTCCCCCTCGAGCGGATGGACTACTTCACCCTCGAGTACAACACCCGCGAACTGCTCAAGAGCGAGGACATCGTCCAGGCCAAGGTCTTCGACGTCAACGGCGTGGAACTGACCCTCTCGGGCCGCGAGACGCCGCCCCCCGCGGAGGACCTCCGGGTGGTGGAACGCGAGGCCCTCAGCCCGGAAGGGAAGAGGCTGGGAAACGTCCAGGTGGTCTTCTCCCTGGAGCGGATCCACTCGGGGATCGCCCGCGCCCACCTCTTCCTCTCCGTCATCATGCTGTTCGTGATCTTCGGGACCGTGGCCAGCCTGGCGGGCCTGATCCGGCTCGTGGTCACCCGCCCCATCCGGTCGCTGCTGGCGTCCGTCCGGGAGGTCACCCGGGGCAACCTCGACCGGGAGGTGAAGGTCTCCTCCCGTGACGAGATCGGCGAACTCTCCGCCGACTTCAACACCATGACCGAACGGCTCCGGGAAAGCCTGGCACTCACCCGGAACATCCTCGAGTCCATGCCTTCCGTCATGGTCTCCGTCGACCAGGACAACCGCGTCACCCAGTGGAACCCCGCCGCGGAGACCTTCACGGGGGTCAAGGCGCCGGACGCGATGGGGAAACCCCTCGGGGAGGCTTCCCCGCTCCTGGAGAAGTACGCGCCCGCCGTCCAGGAGGTCATCGGGAGGCGCACGCCCCACGAACTCCGGCGGGAGGTTTTCGGCAACGCGGAGGCCCCCACCTTCCTGGACGTCTCCGTCTTTCCCCTGTCCGCTGGGGCCATCCGCGGGGCCGTCCTCCGGATGGACGACGTGACCACCGCCGAGAAACGCGAACAGCAGCTGATCCAGGCCCAGAAGATGGAACTGGTCGGCACCCTGGCGGGGGGCCTGGCCCACGACTTCAACAACGTCCTCAGCGGCATCGTGGGGACCGTGTCCATCCTCCAGTACAAGCTCCGGAAGCACGCCGTCTCGCCCCAGGAGCTGGACCAGGACCTCAAGGTCATCAAGGAAGCCGGCGGCAGCGCCATGGACATGGTCCAGCAGCTCCTCGCCCTCTCCCACAAGCAGGAGTTGACCCCGGAAGAGGTGGACCTGCGGACCGCGGTGGAGAACGTGGTCCGGATCTGCCGGAACACCTTCGACAAGTGCATCGACGTCTCCACCAACCTCCCGAAGGAAGCGGCGATGGTTCACGCCGACGGGACCCAGATGGAGCAGGTGATCCTGAACCTGTGCGTGAACGCCTCCCACGCCATGACCATCATGCGGAAGGAGGGCGAGACCCAGGGCGGGAGCATCCTGCTCTCCATCGACCGTGTCCTCCCCGACCGCTTCTTCTGCAGCGCTCACCCGGAAGCAAAGGAAATCGACTACTGGGTCCTCTCCATCAGCGACACGGGGGTCGGCATGGACGCCCGGACCGTGGGGAAGATCTTCGACCCCTTCTTCACCACCAAGGAGAAGGGAACCGGCACGGGCCTCGGCCTGGCCATGGTCTACAACATCGTCAGCCGGCACGGCGGCTTCATCACCGTCTACTCCGAGGTCGGGCTCGGGTCCACCTTTTACGTCTACCTGCCCATGCTCCACGGCGCGTCGGCCCTGGAGCGGCCCGAAGCGGAGGACTGGGTCCCCCCGGGCACGGGCACCGTCCTCGTGGTGGACGACGAGCCCCACATTCGCGACATCGCCCGGATGATCCTCGAGGAGTGCGGCTACACCGTCATGCTGGCGGAGAACGGCCGGGACGGCCTCCAGAAATACCAGGACCATGCCGCCGAGATCAAGGCGGTGATCCTCGACCTCCAGATGCCGGTCATGTCGGGGGAGGAGACCTTCCGTCGGCTCCGGGAGTTCGCGCCGGACGTGAAGGTCCTGCTTTCCTCGGGCTACGCCCAGGACGAGCGGGTGACCACGGTGATGCGGCTCGGCGTGAACGGGTTCATCCACAAACCCTACACCCTCCAGGAACTGGCCTCCGCCATCCACCGGGTGGTCGGGGGCGCGAACTGACACGAACCACACGAACGAAGAATTCAGAAGGCAGGAGTCAGGAGGGGGGGCAGCCCTCGGGAGGCCTTGGTCGGGAGGCAGGAGAGAGGGGCTGGTTTTCGGCCTGTTGAGCTTGATCGGAGACGCCTCTTCTCCGTGCCTCCGTGCCTTCGTGAGAGACCCTCCCGGAGGCGGGGCGACCTGGCGAAAGCGATTTTCGCACTCCATGGCTGTACCCCTGGTTCACCGGTTTTCTTTGCGATCTTGGCGCCTTGGCGAGATCAAGATCCGGATCGATCCTCGCCAGGACGCCAGGCTCGCAAAGGAAGACCGCATCGGCCGCAATTTCCGCACTCGGCCTGCGTTTCGAAAGATCGATCCCAATTTCCTGCGCGATTTGGCAACGATTTTACTTTCCAATGACTTCAGCCCACGGCCTCCCCCCCGGCAGCAGGGGGGGAGGGAGGCTTTACCCGTTGACAATTCGACGCTCCGGGGGCATGATGAGGCCGTATCGAAACCGACTGTCAGGAGGACGCATGGCCGACAACACCACCGCCAGCCTTCGGGAGTACATGAAAGCGGTCCGGCAGGGGCACCGCCGCTTCGAGAACGCCTTCCAGGGGGTCGCCCGCATGATCCTGAGCGAGGGCGTGGAAAAGGTGGTGGTCAACGGCCGGTCCACCTACGACTTCCCCATCTTCCGGGGCGGCGCCAAGCACGTCATCGGGATGTACGACGAGATCAACAGCTTCGTCTCCTACGTCAAGGACGCCTCGGAGGGGGGGTCCTCGAAGGAGATGGCCTACGTCCTCGTGGGCGAGCCGGGCAACGGCAAGACCTTCTTCGTGGAGTTCGTCTGCAACCGGTACCGGCAGTTCCTCTCCAGGCCCGAGAACCGCAAGTACACCTTCCGCTTCGTGGGGCTGGACAAGCTGGGCACCTACGGGCGGATCTCCACGGTGGAGTCCCAGACCTACGAGGACCCGGCCATCCTCGCCCTGAACCTCTTCGACGACCCTGGCGAGACGAAGGCCTTCTGGGCCAGGGAAGCCGGTTTCAAGGACAAGGACCTGGCCGCCGTCGGGGAGAACTACCGCCCCCTGGGCGCGTGCTCCGCCTACATCTGGAACGACCTCCGACGCCTCACCGGGGGGAAGGTCGACGAGATGCTCAAGTACGTGGAGATCATCCCGGTGCCGCTCCTGGAAAGCCTGGGCACCGTCACGGGCAAGTACCCCGCCAAGGACAAGATCACCTCCTCGGCCGTGGACCTCCTCGGGGAGGAGTCCATCCAGCGCCTGCTCCACATCAGCGACACCAACAACCCCTACCGCTTCGACCTGCGCCGCGGCGCCCTCGCCCGCGTGGCCGGCGGGGGGATTCACTTCTGCGACGAGATGTTCAAGAACAAGAAGGACCTGGTCCAGGTGTACCTGGGGGTCATCCAGAACCGGACCATCGAGATCGACGGGTACAAGTGGCCCATCGACACCCTGATCGTGGCCACCTCCAACAACTCCGAGTTCAACCGCTTCCTGGCCGAGAAAGAGGAGGCGCCCATCGTGGACCGGTGCCGCATCTGCCACGTGGCCCACAACACCCACTACAAGATGCAGTTCAACCTCACCTCCTACGCCATCGGGAGCGAGACCAAGACCACCTTCAGCAAGGAACCCCTCCACCAGGACCCGAACCTCAACTACGCCGCCTCGGTGGCCGTGGTGCTCACCCGGCTCCCCCGCTCCGAGAAGCTCACCCCCGTGGAGACCATGAAGCTGGCCGCCGGCGAGGTGGCGGGCGAGAAGAGCATCAAGACCCTGGCGGAGGTCATCGACAACCTCAACCAGGACCCCGACATCACCAAGCGCTTCGGGCAGAAGGGCCTGGGACAGCGCAACCTGGGCCGGGCCATCCAGTTGATGGTGGAGAGTTCCGAGACCAACGAGGGGCGCTGCATGTTCGCCCTGGACGTCTACAAGGCCCTGGAACGCGTCGTCCTCGACTACGTCACCGAGAACACCGACCGGGCCAAGTACCTGGAGGACCTCAAGACCGCCCGCGGGCTCTACCGGGAGCGGGTCATGACGGAGATCTTCAACGCCTACATGGACGAGCCCTTCGCCATCCGCAAGGACGTCATGAACTACGTCAACATGATCATCGGCATCGACGCCGAGAACCTGGGCCCCGACAAGATGTGGAAGTACATCGACCCCCAGACCAAGGAACTGCGGGCGCTGAAGATCGACGAGCGCTACATCCAAAGCGTGGAGGAGCGCCTGGGCCTCAAGACCCACGAACAGCGGGAGAACTTCCGCACCACCATCCGCAAGATCTACGGCCAGAAAATCTCCGTGGAGCCCGAGTACGACTTCATGGACAACCTGGAACTGGTGAAGGCGGTCACCGACGTGCGCCTCAAGTCGGACATCGCGGGGGCCGGCAGCCTCATCGGCGCCCTGGCCAACCGGACCAACGAGGAGAACCAGAAGCTCTACGACCGCATGATCGTCACCATGCTGAACAAGCTGGGCTACTGCCGCACCTGCGCCCAGAAAACCATCGAGTACTTCTGCACCCAGGACGACGAAAAGTAGCAGGTCCCCTCGCCGGAGAAGCCCTTGGAGTTCGGCGGCCTGACGGCGCGGAGGAAAAGCTCGCCAAGCGGATCGTTTGACTTTCCACAGGGACCGTCCCGCTGAACTCAAAACCGCAGGACGATAAAAGAGGATGCCACCCATGGGATTCCGGAGGTTGGCCATTCGTTCCAGGTTCTGGACTGTCCTGATGTTGTTGGGAAGTGCCGCCTGCCTGCCCACCGCGGAGCCCGGCGTGCGCTTCCAGCGCCTCGGCATCGAGAACGGGCTCTCGCAAGGGACCGTGCACCGCATTTTCCAGGACAGCCACGGCTTTCTGTGGATCGCCACCGACGAGGGGCTCAATCGTTTCGACGGGTACTCGTTCGTCGTGTACCGGGTGGAAGTGGACAACCCGCGCAGCATCGGCGGCAACTGTATCTTCGGGTTGTGCGAGGACCGGCGGGGCCGCCTGTGGGCCGGCGTCTGGGGCGGCGGCCTGAGCCGTCTCGACCGCGACACGGGACGATTCACCACCGTCGCGGCCGACCCCCGAAATCCCCGTTCCCTGAGCGACAACGGAGTGAACGCCCTCTTCCCCGACGCCGCCGGCGCCCTGTGGGTCGGCACCGAAACCGGGTTGAACCGCTTCGACCCGGACACCGGCGCCGTCACCCGCTACAGCACCCGGGCGGGGGACCCCGCCGGCCTGACCCCGGGACGGGTCCATACCATATGCCAGGACCACCTCGGCGCCATCTGGGCGGGAACGGAGGGCGGCCTGAGCCGTCTGAACATCCCGACCGGCCGGGTCACACGGTTCACCCACTCCCCCGGCGACCCCGCGAGCCTGTGTCCGGGCAAGGTCCGGGCGGTACACGAGGACCGCTCGGGAAACCTGTGGGTCGGGACGGCGGGCGGGTTGTGCCGTTTCGACCGGGCGTCGTCGACGTTCGTCCGGGTCGGGACCGGGGCCGGACCCGAAGGGGACCTGGGCCGTGCCGCGGTGAACGCGATCCTGGAAGACACATCCGGGACCCTGTGGGTGGGCACGACGGCGGGTCTTTACCGGTGGATCCGCCCCGGGAAGCCGCCCGAGCTTCTCCGGAACGTCCCCGGCGACCCCGGGAGCCTCAGCGACAATGCCATCCTGTCCCTGGCCGAAGACCGGTCGGGGATCCTCTGGGTCGGCACCGAGAACCAGGGGATCAACTCGTTCAAGAAGGAGCGGCACAAATTCGTCCCTTTCCGGTACCGAGGCGAAAACCCGGTCGATGCCTCGACACGGTGTTTCGGGCAGACCCGTTCGGGAATGGTGCTCGTCGGTATGCACGCCGGCCTGAAACAGTTCGACGGGAACGAGATTCTCGCTTCCGAAGCGCTTCGCCGGGAGTTCGCTCCCTTCTTCGCGGAAACGCCGGCCGGCGGGGCGGAACCGGTCATCTCCGGTCTCCTCGAGGACCACACGGGGGCGTTCTGGATCGCCACCTACCGAAGAGGTCTCTACCGCCTGGATCGGGACAGCCGCCAGGGTTCCTGGTACCGGCACGACCCGGCCGACCCGCACTCCCTCAGCAGCGACGAAATTCTGACTCTGTACGAGGACCGGGCCGGGAACCTGTGGGTGGGGACCGACGGGCGGGGGCTGAACCGCTTCGACCGACAGGCGGGGAGCTTCACCCGGTTCCGGAGCGATCCCCGAAACCCCAACGCCCTCCGCAGCGATTTCGTCATGGCGATTCATGACCCGGGCGACGGGACGATCTGGGTGGGGACCTGGGGAGGCGGGATCGAGGTGTTTCACCCCGGGACCGGGACCTTTCATCCTCTCGGGTCCGGCGCCTCCCCTCCCGGGGCCCTCAGCGGCAATGTGGTGACGCAGATCTTCGAGGACAGTTCCAGGACCCTCTGGATCGGGACCTACGGTTACGGGTTGCACCGGTACGAGCGGGGCACGAAGACCTTCACCGCCTACACGGTCCGGGAAGGCCTGGCGAGCAACGTGATCGCCGGGATTCTGGAGGGCGCGGACGGCGAACTCTGGATCAGCACCTACGGGGGATTGTCGCGGTTCGCCCCGAAAACCGGCAAATTCATCAATTACGTCCAGGCGGACGGTTTGCAGAGCAACGAGTTCAACCTGCGGTCCTGCTTCAAGTCCGGCGACGGCACCCTCTTCTTCGGGGGACCCGGCGGGATCAACGCCTTCAAGCCGACCGCCCTCCGGCAAAACACCCGCGTCCCGCCCCTGGCCTTCACCCGGTTCCGGCGGTTCGGCGGCGAGGCGCCGACCCTGGAGCGCGCTTTCCTCGAGACCGGGACCATCGCACTCTCTTACCGGGAATCCTTTTCCGTGGAATTCGCGGCCCTGGATTTCACGAACCCGGGGAAAAACCAGTACGCCTACCGGCTGGAGGGGGCGGTTGCGGACTGGGTCCCCCTGGGCGGACGCCGGGAACTCACGTTCGCCGGCCTGAGCCCCGGGACCTACACCTTGCGGGTCAAGGGGTCCAACGACGACGGGGTTTGGAACGAGGAAGGGATCACCTTGCGGCTCCACGTGGTCCCGCCGTTCTGGATGGCCGCGTGGTTCCGTCTCGTGGTGGGGGCGTTGCTCGCCGCCGTCCTCGTCGTCGGCTACGTGGTCCGGGTACGCCGCCTGAAACGCCGGAAAGCGGAACTGGAAGCGCTGGTGGCCGGCCGGACCCTCCAACTCGCCCACAGCAACGCGGAATTGGAAAACGCCAACCTCGACCTGCAGAACCAGATCCTTGAGCGGGAGCGCTTCGAGCGGGCGCTGGAGGAGTCGAACCTGAAACTTCAGGAATCCGTCCGGAAGCTTCAGGACATGGACCAGATGAAAACCGAACTCCTCAACGTGGTCTCTCACGAACTCCGGACCCCTCTGACCTCGGTCGTGGGCTTCGCCAAGGTGGTCCGGAGAAAGCTGGAGGAGAACCTTTTCCCGGTCATCGACCGCAGTGACCGGAAAATCGACAAGACCGTCGGGCAGGTGGACGGCAACATGGAGATCATCGTCTCCGAGGGAGAACGGCTGACCGCCCTGATCAACGACTTTCTGGACATCGCCAAGATGGAGGCGGGAAAGATCGAGTGGAACCTGGTCCCACTTCGGTTCGAAGACGTCTCTGAGCAGGCCGCCGCCGCGGTCCGCTCTCTGCTGGAGACCAAGCAGCTCCGCCTGGAGAAACGCCTGCCTCCCGACCTGCCCGAGGTCGAAGGCGACCGGGACCGCCTGGTCCAGGTCCTCATCAACCTGCTGTCGAATGCATTCAAGTTCACTCCCGAGGGAGGGCTCGTCTCCATAAGCGCGGAACGGGCCGGCACCGGCGAGGGTGCCCTTCCCCACGGGGTCGAGCCACCGGCAGGTCCTGCAACGGACGGGGAGTTCGTCCTGATTTCCGTCACCGACACGGGACCGGGCATCCTGCCGGAGAACCTGGACCGGGTGTTCGAGAAGTTCCGACAGGTGAACGGCACCCCGCCGGGGGCGCCGAAAGGGACCGGACTGGGGCTTCCCATCTGCCGCCAGATCGTGGAGGGTCACGGCGGCCGCATCTGGGCGACCAGCGAGCCCGGCCGGGGAAGCACCTTCTCGTTTCTGCTGAGGGCGGCGGCGGCCGCCGAATGCCGGAAGGCGTGAAGGCCGTGAAGAACCGGATTGAACGGACGCGCTTCGGGAGCCTCAACGTGTCAAAGGAAGCCTGCGATGACGACGTGGTGATCGGATTGGGCGGGGCGCTCCGGAAGCGGAGGAAAATACTACGGGACCACGAAGCGTGTCGCCGCACTCCATGCCGGCAAGCCACCGCAACCCGGATCAACTCCGCCCCGAGTGCTCGAGGGTATCGATTCAATCCGTTTCCCCGGACATCCCCGGTAAATCGGACAAACCCCGAATCCGGATTCCTTCAAAATACCCCAGCTTCAGCAGGTGCCGGTCTCCCGTCAAAATAAATGCGCCCACGCCCCCCGACCCCGAAGGGGTCGAACGTGAATAGAATAAACGCGCCCACCCCCCCCGACCCCGGAGGGGTCGAACGTGAATCACATCTCCGCACGTTCGACCCCTTCGGGGTCGGGGTGATCGTTCCTCACCTCGTTCAATTCACGTTCGACCCCTTCGGGTCGGGGTGATCGTTCCTCACCTCGTCTATTCACATTCGACCCCTTCGGTGTCGGGTCGATCGTTCCTCACCTCGTTCTATTCACGTTCGACCCCTTCGGGGTCGGGGTGATCGGTTCTCACCTCATCCTATCCACATTCGACCCCTTCGGGGTCGGGTCGATCGGTTCTCACCTCGGGTGGGGCTTCGAGGGGCCTTCTCCTCCCCGAAGGGAAGGGGGCGTCCCAGCCGGGGGCCAGACGCGGGCGCCGGCCGCGAACGTGCAACGGGCCGTTCGTTCCGGGCGCCCGCGTCGCCGCCCCCGGAACGCGGCGGCGAGGGGAGCAGACGCACCCTGAAAGGGTGCGGGGAAGGCGGGTTGTTCCCGGCCTGTACTCACCGGACCGGAAGGCCGCACCCGGGGATGCCGGGCCGCAACCCAACACGCCGCGTTCGTGTTGCCTCTTTTGTGCGTATTCGGTGGTTCACCCATCCTTCCGCGGTCAATTGCTTTCCGTTTTATCCGTGCCTGTCCGTGTTCATCCGTGGTTTGCTCCCGGTTTATCCGGGTTGGGGAGGTCAGTCCGGGTCCACCGGCATCGGGCCCCGCTCGACGTCGACCATGGGTTGTTTGCAGGCCTCGTCGGTGCAAACGACCAGGTTTTCATCGACCGCGAACAGTTTACCCTTGTTGGGGCCGATCCCGCGGGCCACGATCCTGAACCCGGCCCCTTTCACCGTGGACGTGTAGACATAGTCGTCGATGACGACCCGGGCCGCTTTGAACCGCTGGTCCAGGAAGCCCTGGGCCGCCATTTCCGTGAGCGTGCCGTAACGCCCCTTGTTCCCGATCTTCGACGAGAAGGCGATTTCCGCCGAGGCCACATTCCGGAGCATCTGCACGGGGTTTGGGCCTTTCTCCCGGGCCAATTCCTCAAAAAGGTTCTCGTCGGGCGGCTCCGCCCCGGGTTCCCACCCGGAAAACCGATCGGCCTCCCCCGCGGGTCTTTCGATGCTGAGCGGTCGAGTGCACCCCTCGTCCGTGTGCACCACCAGGCACTCGTTTATGGCGTAGACCTGGCCGGCGAACTCCCCCTCCCCTTTAGCCACGATCTTGAACTTGTCCTTCCCGACCACGGCGGCGTAGCGGAAACCGTCGATCAGGGGCTTGTCCTCCTTGAAACGGGTGTCGATGAAACGCTGAGCGCACAGTTCCGCGAGCGTCCCGTACTTGCCGTCGTTGCCGATCTTCGAAGAGAAGGCCACCTCCGCGCTCGCCAGGTTCCGCAGCATGGCCACGGTCGGGGTGTGCTGCCCTCCCCTCCTCCGGGGTGACTCCTCCACCGGCTTCGTGCAGGCCTCGTCGGTGTAAACCAGCAAGGACTCGTTGACGGCGAACAACTTTCCCGCGTGGGCCCCCTGTCCCCGGGCCACGATCTTGAACGTATCCTTGCCGATATCCTTGCCGACACTCATGGAATAGGCGAACCCGTCGATAACGGTCTCGGGGGCCGCGAAACGGGAGTCGAGGAACCCCTGGTCGACCATCTCCTGGAACGTCCCGTATCGGCCGTCGTTGCCGATCTTCGAGGAAAAGGCCACCTCCGCGCTCGCCAGGTTCCGCAGCATGGCCATGGTGGCCACGCACTGCGCCTCCTGCTTCGATTGAAGAAGGGCCGGGATAGCGATCACGGCCACCACACCCGGGAGCATGAACCGCCCCCCCTCGGTGCGCACGCGGATGAGGGCGGAGTCCTCCCGGAGGCTGTGCACCAGCGTCATGGTCGATCCCGGCGGGTAGAGGTCGGCGACGAACCGGGACGCCTCTTCCGAGCCCATGTCGCCGAAAGCGGTGATCAGGTCCCCGGGCCACACCTCCGCCATGAACGGTTCCGCGCCCCCGCAGCGGGGCTTCCACCGCGGTTCCCTCGCCTCCAGGGCCGCCCGGACCCGGGCGGGTGGCCCCATGAAAAGGGTGTCCCCAACCTGGCCGAGCGCAAGGGAAGGGTTCGCGTCCGTCGGGGCGTAGTACTCCCCGTCCCCGCAGGCCGTCGAGGCGGGGTCGGCCTGACCGGTGGCCTTCCGCAGGATGTCCTCCCGGGAAGCGGCATCCTCGAAGCGGGCCACCAGCACGTATTCGTACGACTCCACGGTCCCCTTCCGCAGGTAGAACGCCACCCCGAGGGCGCTTTTCCCCTTCGGCTGCCCCAGAAGGGCGAAGGGGGAGTTCTTCAAGGCAGGGCCACCGCCCGTGAGGCGGCTGAGCCCCCAGTCCTCGCCGAGCATCTCCCGGGCTAGCCTGGGCAGGTCCCCGGACCAGTCCAGGCTGAGACTGGCGGCAAAAACCGGGCGATCCAGTCGGCCGAGGCCGGCAGCGCAGTCCAGCCCCGGAGGGAAGGCCGCGAGAAGCCCCGCCTGGGGGTCGAGGGACAGGATCCAGGCGCTGTCCCGCTCCCCGACGGCATACGCCGCGCCCTTGAGGGCCCGGAAGTACTTCACCATCGGCTGCAGTGATTTGTCCGCCAGGAGCATCTGCATCCCCGGGTCCATCTGCATGGGGTCGGCGCTGGAATACACCGAGAACCAGGCGTCCCGGGGCAGTTCCCCCGCGAGCCTGCGGAAGGCCGGCTCCGCCGCGATGTTCTCGGGCCCGGGCCGGGTGAGGATCGCCTTCAGCGCCGCGGCAGGCGCTTCCCCCCCGGCGGCGCCGCAGACGTAGACGATCATCCGGTCCCCCCGGACACCCAGAGCGATCAGGGCCTGCGCCGCGGCGCCCCTGGCGCGGTAGATCGTGCATTCGGTCGCCGGTTCCTTCTCCAACACGACACCCAGGGGCGCCAGCACCTTGTTCAGGCTCTCCAGGGCGGCCGCTTCGTCGAGGACCCCGAGGCTGATCAGGAAGGCGGGGTTCTGCGAGGTCTGCCGCACGGCCAGGCCCGCGGGTCGGGAGAGGTCGAAACCGCCTTTCCGCCAGCCGTCCGGATGGGTCGCGTCGAACCCCAGCAACCCGGCGGACTGGGCTCCCGCCCGGCGCCAGGCCTCCGTCACAACGGGCATCCCCACCCCGTCCACGAAAGCGGCGATGTCGGCCAGGAGTTTCCCGGGGTTCTCCAGGCAGAACACGCCGGTGAAGTCCCGCGGGAAGTCCTTCGCCAGGGCCTCGATGCCCGTCGGGGGCGGAGTCTCCTGGGCGAGGGCGAAAGCGGTGAGGAGGGCGGCCAGGACGGCGACGCGAAGGATCGGTCTGATCATGGAAGGCTCCTGTCGAGGAAGATGCCCCATGATAGTACCGGCCCGGGCGCAGCGCAAGGCAAAGAAGCAAGATGCCAGGCCGTCGATGAAGACCCCGCAATAAGTCCTGTTTTGCCCGCGAATCACGCGAATGAACGCGAATCGGAATCAACAATCCTTACGATTCTTCTCCGTGCCTCTGTGCCTCTGTGAGATCACAACCAGGACTTTTTACGAACCCGTCAAGGATGGCCGCCCGGAAAAAGTCGGGGGAGGGGTTCGGAAATATCCGGTTCGAGCCATTGGTCAGCGGCCGATGGGGTTTGAACGTCGCCGTCCTATTTCTTCGGCCGGTAAGCCAGGACCCTGGGCGCGGGGATGTCCCGGGCCGTCTGGAGGGCGGTCAGGGCGTTCGACAGGAGGGCGCGGGGCGAGCTGCCGTCGGCGGGGAACCGGGCGACCGCCGCGCGGAGGGAGACGGAGAACTCCGTCCCGGGGGCAAGGGCCGGGAAGCTCATCCCGCCGGCCGTTTCGACGAAATCCTTGATCACTTCCACGGCCGTGTCCTTGTCGATCTCCGGCAGGACCAGGGCAAAGCGGTCGACCCCGATGCGCCCGGACGCGTCGGAACGCCGGAAGCGCTCGCGCAGCGCGGAGGCGAGCCGTCGAAGCACTTCGTCCCCGGCGGTGAAGGAGTACTTCCGGTTGACCTCCGAGAATCGGTCCACGTCCAGGACCGCCAGGCTGAAACCGGCATTGTAACGGACGGCCCGGTTGCACTCCCGGGAAAGGATCTCCAGGAAGGCCTGGTGGTTGTTCAGCTGGGTCAGCGGGTCCTGGGTGGCCAGGGTGCGCAGCATCTGACCGCGGATGACCTTCGCCTGCAGCCGCGCCAGGAGGTCGGGGACGTTGATGGGTTTGAGAACGTAGTCGTCGGCGCCGGCCTCGAGACACTTCCGGCGGATCTCCGCCTCGGAGGAGGCCGACAGGATGAGGATGGGCAGGGCCCGGTACTCGCTCCGGAGCCGCACCATCCGGCACAGCTCGGCCCCGTTGACGCCCGGCATCCGGTAGTCCAGCATCAGGATGTCCGGCGCGTGGGCGGTCAGCAGTTCGAAGATCTCCAAGGGACGGGCGGAGGTCAGCAGCCGGAAGCCGGCGGTCTGGATGGCCGGCGCCATCATGTCGAGGAGGTCGGCGTCGTCGTCGACCCACAGGAGGGCCGGTTCCCGGCTCTTCCGGCGAACGGCCGCCGCGGAGATCACCTGGGCGATCTGGGACGGGTCGGGGGGGAACGGGAGGATGCCGTCGCACCCCAACCGGATGAAACGGAGCTGTTCCGTGATCTCGTGGGCCGAGCGGACCAGGAAAACCGAGCACTGCGGCGAGAGTTTCCGCAGGGACTCACAGGCCGAGACCGCGACGTTGGGGCAGGGGTCGCCGTGGACGAAGACCAGGTCGGGGTCCCCGACCTGGACCAGTTTCTCGGCCTCCTCGCAGGAAGCCGCGTGCAGCAGGTGGAGGGTGAAATCGGCCCAGCAGATGTCGAGCCACTTCAGGAGGCGGTCGTCCGGCGAAACCACCAGGACCACGGCCTCCATCTTCGGGACGTCGCTTTCCACCCGTTCCGGGCACGTCGGTGTCGTGCTCATCCTTCTCCCTTCCTCCCGCCGGGCCCCGCCCCGGCTGTTTTCGAACGGAAGGCCTCCCGCCCCCCTTCACCCTCCGGCGCCGCGGCCTCCCCCGGGGCGGCCTCAGACGCCGTTGAGGTCGATCTCCATGAAGTCGAACCAGTAGCCGGTGCGGATGAGGTGGTCCATCTCGGCCTTGACGATGGCCACGTGACCCTCCTCCACCGTGATGAAACGGGTGAACATGGCCCGCCCCTCGGCGGGGACCTCGTGGACCATTTTCTTGTAGAAGCGGCTGGTCTCGATCTCCAGGTCGAGGGCCTTGCTCAGCATCTGGAGGTCGTTGTCGGGGTCAAGGTCGGCCATGCCCGCCTCGATTTTCCGGACGCCCGCCTCGATCCGGTCCCGGGGCGGGATGCGGGTTTCGATGTCCGCGGGGTGGATGGCGCCCGTTTCGCGCCACTCCTTCAGGAGGGCCTCGAGGAAATCCACGTGGCCCTGCTCCTCGTCGGCGAGCACCTGGAAAATCGCCTTCCCCTTGGCGTCCCCGACACGCTTGAGAGCCTCGACGTACACGTCGCGAACCCGGGTCTCGTACTCGACAGACAGCTTCAACGCATTTTCGATATCCATGCCCAACTCCTCTTCAGGTGTTTTCTTCGGTTTGAGGGTCCCGCGTACCTTGCGAAAGAACCCGCTCCTGCGAATCACGCCCGTGACGCGAAAACGCAGGTAACAGTCTTTCAATATATGGGTGATCTCCGATTCACGTTTTTTGCGTCGTTCACGGGTTGCGCGATCTTCAACGAACCCGCTGATTTTCATTATAGCGGGATTCGAGATGGGATGGAACATATTTCTCGATCCCGGTTCCGGGATGAACCGGACCGCCACGGGGCGCCCGATTCGACGCGGCCCCGGTTTTCTGGTGCAATACCCCGGCGGTTCGGGTATCATGGGGATTCACGACGGGGCAGGGCCCCCGATGTTCTTCGACCGAAAGGAGTGCGTTCGATGGACCCGATCCTCCTGGCCCGCATCCAGTTCGCCGTCACCATCGGTTTCCACTTCCTCTTCCCCCCCATCACCATCGGTCTGGCGTGGCTGCTGGTGATCGCGGAGTGGAAGGGGTGGAGGCGCGGTGACGAGGACTGGGCCCGCATCGGCAAGTTCTTCGCCAAGGTCCTCGGCCTGACCTTCGCCGTGGGCGTCGCCACGGGGATCGTCATGGAATTCCAGTTCGGCACCAACTGGTCCCGCTACTCCCGCTTCGTCGGGGACATCTTCGGCGCGCCCCTGGCGGCTGAAGGGGTCTTCGCCTTTTTCCTGGAGTCGGGATTCCTCGGGCTGTACCTGTTCGGGCGCCGGAGGATCTCGAAAGGGGCCCACTGGTTCAGCTGCCTGATGGTGGCGGCGGGGTCCACGCTCTCCGCCTTCTGGATCCTGGTCGCCAACTCCTGGCAGCAGACCCCGGCGGGATACGTGCTCCGGAACGGCCGGGCGGAACTGGTCGACTTCTGGGCGGCGGTGTTCAACCCCTCCACCCTGGTCCGCTTCACCCACACGATCTTCGCGGCCATCCTGTCCGGCGCCTTCTTCTGGGTGGGGATCACCGCCTGGATGGTCCTGCGCAAGCGGGGGGGGGCCGCCTCCCTGAAAGCCCTGAAGCTGGGGGTCGGGGTGGGTCTGGTGTCCGCCCTCGTGGTCCTGTTCCCCACCGGCCACGAACACGCCCGGCAGGTGGCCCGGACCCAACCCGAGAAGTTCGCCGCCATCGAGGGGCTCTACGAGACGCAGGCCCAGGCGCCCCTGGTGATGTTCGCCGTGCCGCGGGAGAGACCCCCGAAACTGCACGCGGTGCTGGAGATCAAGGGGCTCCTGAGCTGGATGGCCTTCGGGGACTTCAACGCGAAAATCCAGGGAATCAATGAGTTCCCGCCCGACGAGATCCCGCCCCTGGCGCTGACGTTCATCTCCTTCCACACCATGGTGGGGCTGGGCATGCTCTTCATCCTCCTGATGGCCGTCGCCGCGTGGAAATGCTGGAAAAAGCGGCTGGAGAGCAGCCCCCGTCTCCTGAAGGTCCTGGTCTGGTGCGCTCCCCTTCCCCTCCTGGCCTGCCAGATCGGGTGGGTCACGGCGGAAGTCGGGCGCCAGCCCTGGATCGTCTACCGCATGATGAAGACGGCCGACGCGGTGTCGGTGACGGTGACGGCCGGGGAACTGCTCTTCTCGCTCGCCCTGCTGTCGGTGATCTACCTGCTCCTCGGCTCCCTGTACGTCTTCCTGCTGGTTCGAAAGGTCCGCGGGGGTCTCGAGGAAACCCCGACGCCGGACGCCCCCTGACCCTTCCCCCGGAGGACCTGGAACATGGACCTGAACACCATCTGGTACGCCCTCTTCGCCGTCCTCATCGCCGGGTACGCCATGCTGGACGGCTACGACCTCGGGGTCGGCGTCATCCACCTCTTCACCCGCGACGAGGCCCGCCGGCGCGTCAACCTCAACGCCATCGGCCCCGTCTGGGACGGGAACGAAGTCTGGTTGCTCACGGGCGGCGGCGCCCTGTTCGCCGCGTTCCCCGCGGTGTACGCCACGGTCTTCAGCGGTTTCTACCTTGCACTGTTCCTGCTGCTGGCGGCCCTGATCGCCCGGGCGGTCAGCCTGGAGTTCCGGGGCAAGGTGGACCACCCCCGGTGGAAACGCGCGTGGGACGTGACCTTTGCCCTGGGAAGCCTCCTTCCCGCCGTACTCTTCGGGGTGGCCACGGGCAACATCGTCCGCGGGTTGACCCTGAACGCCGACCGCGACTACACGGGCGGGTTCCTCGGCCTGCTCAACCCCTTCTCCCTCCTCGTGGGGGTCCTCTCCCTCACCCTGTGCGTGATGCACGGCGCCGCCTACCTGACCCTCAAGACGGAAGGGGAGCACCGCCGGTCCATGGCGACCCTTCTCCGCCACGCCTGGCTGGCCTTCGCCCTGCTCTACGTGGGAACGTCCGTCGCGGCCGCGGCCGTGTCGCCGCACCTCTTCGAACGGCTGGCCGCTTCGCCGCTCATGTGGGCCTTCACGGCCCTCCTCGGCGTGTGCCTCTTCGCCATCCCCTACCTGTCGGCCGCCGGGCGCTTCGGAGCCGCCTTCGCCGCCTCGTCGGCCACCATCGGGCTGATGGTCGGCCTGGCCGCGGCCGGGATGTATCCCTACCTGGTCCCTTCGCGCCCCTTCGCCCCGGAGACGAGCCTGACGGTCTACAACGCCTGCTCGTCCCCCTACACCCTGGGGGTAATGCTGGTCATCGCGCTGATCGGGATGCCCCTGGTCATCGCCTACACCATCTTCATCCACCGCGCGTTCCGGGGCAAGGTCGTCCTGACGCCCGAAAGCTACTGACCGCGGACCGCTGGCCGTGACTCACCACCCCGAGGACCCCAACGTCTCCCCCGGACCGGTCGTACCGGCCGGGGCCCCGGAGAGCCCGGAAACCGGCAACCCCCGCCCGGGCACGACGCCGGGGACCGCCAACCGGGGGCGACTTCCGCGCGTCCTCCGCCTTCTCGCCTTGCTGACGCTCCTCGGCCTGTCCCTGGTTCTCCTCGTGCACTCTCACCCCTTCAAGCGCTTCCTGTTCAGCCGGGTCTCGGCCTGGCTCCACGACCGGCACGGGGTCACCCTGAGCGTGGAGGAGTGGGATTTCTCCCTTCTCGACGGCTCGATCCGGGCGAGGAACCTCTACCTGCTCGGCGGCGGTCGGACGGTCTTCACCCGTGTCGCCGCACTGAAGGTTCACGGGTCGCTCCTGTCGGTCCTGCGGGGGGAGCCGGAGTTCGACGCCGTGGAGGTGGCCGGCGCCGACGTCAGCCTCGGCCTGCCAAGCCCCCTACTCCAGCCCGAGCAGGCCCGGGAGGGCAAGGTCGGGATTCGCATCCGAAACCTGAAGCTGTCCGACAGCCGCGTTCGTCTGCGATCCCTGGAAATCCCCCTGGGCCTCGACGCCGGGAGTTTCGACCTCGACTGGTCCGACCTCCCGGGCAAGACCCCGACCCTCGCGCTGCGCATCGTCGACGGTCGCACGCGCATGGGCCCGCGTTCGCTCGACTTCCGCTCCATTGCCGTGCGGGCGGTCCTGGGCCCGGACGGAACCCTCGACCTCCGGGAGTGCCGCCTGGACTCCCCGGTCCTCCGGTGGGAAGGGACCGGCCGCGTGGGCACCACCGGGACCCTGCCGTTCCGGATGGAAGGGCGGGGCACGGTGGACCTCGCCCACGCCCGCGCCCTGGTTCCGGCCCTCCCGCTGGAACCGGAGGGAACCCTCTCCCTCGACGTCCATTTTCACGGCGACCGCGAGGGCTTTCCCACCGCCGACGGCACCCTGCACGCGGCCAATGTCCGGGTGAACCGGGTCGGGGTCCGGGACTTCGACTGCCGGATCGTCACCACCGAGAACGGCCGGGTGGCCCTCTCCGGGGTCCGCCTGGACCTCTCCCCGGGCGGGACGCTCGGCGGGGACATCCTGCTCCTCCCGGACGAGGGGAAAATCCGGGTCGGGGCCACTGTCGAGAGCCTCGACCTGGGCCCCCTCCTGAAGAGCAACGGCCGGGAAACGTTCCTGGGCGGGCTCGTGGCCGGGCGGGTCGAGATGGACGTCCCCTTCACCGGCTCACCGGCGTTTCGCTTCGAGGGGACGGCCGCGAGGCCGGTGATCCCCCTCCCCAACGACACCGCCCCTTTCCGGGGTGAATCGCTCCGGGCGAAAGTGGAGTACACCGCCGGCACCTTCCGCTTCGACGTGGAGAGCATCCGGGGAGAAGGCGTCACCGCCGCATCCCGGGGACGTTACCAGGGCGACGAACTCTGGCTGGACACCCTCTCCGTCTCGGCGCCCCAAGGTGACGACGCCCGCCGCCTCCTCGTCCGAATCGTGAAATTCAGCCCGAAACTGAGGGACCGGATCGACCACACGGCCTTCCGGGGGCCGCTGGGGTTCTCGGGGAAGCTTCACCTCCTGGGCACCTTCCCCGACGTGGAGGGCACGTTTGACGCCGGCGGGGTCGCCATCGACGGGACGGACATGGGGCGTTTCACCGGCGCCGTCCTGTTGGACCGCGGGAAGGTCCGCGTCACCGGGGGGCATATCCTCGACGGCCCCCGGGCCCTCGAGATCGACCTCCTCCTGCTCCTCGAACCCCGGACCCGGCTGGCGTCCATCGACCTGGACCTCGCGGGGGGGGAATTCCGATGGCTCGAGAAGCTCATGGAGCACTTCGACCTCTCCCCCCCGAAGATCGAGGAAGCCCGGGGGTGGGACGGCACCCTCCGCGGGAGACTGTCCCTGTCCCTCCCCGAGGACAAGCCCTGGCAGGGCGGGTTCGACCTGACCGTGGACGGGCTGAGGAACCCGGGGCACTCGTTCGGGACGCTCTCCCTGGCCGGCTCCCTGGCCGGCTCCAGCCTCAGTTTCGACCGCCTCGCCCTCCGGAGCACCCGGTACCGTCTCAGCGGGAAGGGGACGCTCGACGCGGCCTCCGGCACGGTGGACCTCCGGTGCGACACCGACGGCTTACCCCTCGGCGAGATCCCCGTCATCGCCGGGTTCAAGCTCGGCGGGGTCCTCCGGGGCGAGGCCCGGCTGAGGGGACAACTCCCCCGGCCGAAGGTCTCGTTCGACCTGAACGCCCGCGAGGTGAGCTTTCACGGCGAGCCCTTCGGGAACCTCCAGCTGAAGGGCGAGTCCGATGGCGACCGCGTCCGCTTCGACCTGCGGACCCGTTACCAGGACAACGCCTACCAGGCGGGGGGAACGCTCCGCCTCGGCCCCGAGTACCTGCTGGACTGCCAGGTCCGCCTGGACCGCACGCGGATCTCCCCCTTCCTCCACCAGGCCGGCCTGCTGCCCGGGCAGGGGATCACCGGCGAAATCTCGGGGGATGTCCACTTCGCCGTTCCACTGAACGACCTGACGAAACTGTCGCTCAAGGCCAAGGTATCGGATTTTTCGCTGAGGAAGGACGAATACGCTTTCCGGAACGCGGAACCCGTGGAACTGGGCCTGGACAAGGGGGTCCTCCGCCTGGCGAAGGCGCGGTTCCTCCTCAACGACGCCCCGCTGTCCCTCGAGGGCGACTACCCCGTCTTCCGGAAGGACGCCATGATCCTGCACGTGGAGGGCGACACCCGCCTCCAGGTCTTCAAGGCGCTCTTCCCGGAGATCCGGGCCAACGGACAGGTCCGGTTCGCCTTCACCCTGCAGGGGGACCCCCTCGACCCTACCTTCTCCGGCCAGGCGGACATCAGCGACGCCTCGGTCCGCTTCCGCACCACGCCGATCGTGCTGGACAGGATCCGGGGCCACCTGGAGCTGACCCGGAGGTCCATCCGGCTGCAGGGCCTGGAGTTCAGCACTCCCGGCGGGAGGGGCGTCATCGACGGGGAATGCGTCCTCGAACGGTTCAAGCCCGTCCGTTGGAATTTCCAGGTTCGTTCCGAACACCTGTTCCTCCGCCTGGTGGAGGGTTTCGTTTCCGACCTGTCCGTGGACCTGAAGATCCTGGGCACCCCCGAGAATTCGCTGGTGGGCGGGGACGTCCGGATCGAGCGGTTCGCCCCGACCCGGGACACGGACGTCATCGAACTGGTCCGGGCGCTGTCGGCGGCCGCCTCCGCAGGGGTCGGCACCGGCGAGACGGGCGAGATGGTGAAGCGGGTCAAGCTCAACATCAACATCCACGGCGACCGCACCCTCGCCGTGAGTTCCCCATCCCTGACCTTCACCGCCAGCGCCGACCTCCAGGTGAAGGGTGACGTCGGGTCCCCCGCGGTCCGGGGGAACATCTCGGTGAACAGCGGGGACCTCAAGTTCGGGTCCAACCGCTTCACCGTGGAGCGGGGGCTCCTCCTCTTCAACCGGGCCAACGGGCTCGACCCCGAAATCTCCTTCCAACTCACGTCGGAGATCAAGGACTACCGCGTCTCCATCATCCTGGAAGGCTCCTTATCGAAAGTCCGGGCCCGCTTCGTCTCCGTCCCCAGCCTCTCCTCGCTGGACGTGGTCCGCCTGATCAGCACCGGCATGCTCCCGTCGGTCACGGAGCGCTCGGCCTCGGAAACCTACCGCCCCGACGAGACGGCGGGACTCCTGGGTCAGGTGCTGTCGGAGACCGTCGGGCGCCGCCTCAAGCGCGTGGTGGGGATCGACACCTTCGCCCTCAGCGCCTATTCGGCCGACCCCAGCACCGCCGCCAAGGCTCAGGTCACCCTCGGGAAGCAGGTTTCCCGCGACCTCTTCGTCACCTACACCCGCAGCATGAACAGCGAGAACGAGGACCTGATCTACATGGAGTACCGGATCTCCCCGAACCTCATGATCATCGGGACCCGGGACGAGGACGGTTACGTGGGGGTGGACTTCCGTTTCAAGAAGAGGTTCCGCTGATGGGCCGCGCCGTCCTCTCCCTCCTTTTGCTCGCGGGGCTCGGCCTGGCCCCCGCCCGGGCCGACGAGGCCCTCGTCCGGAGCGTAATTTTCCGCTTCGTGCCGTCAAACCCCGGTTACATCACCGAGAAGGCCGTCCGCGACGTCGCCGGCGTGGGGGAAGGGACCCCCGCGACCCCGCTGGCGATCCAGAACGCCATCCGGAACCTGTACGCCCTGGGGGTGTTCCGGCAGGTGGAAGTCTGGCGCCGGCCGGTCCCCGGCGGAACGGCCTTCGAATTCCGCCTGGAACCCTTCCCGAAAATCGGAATGGTCGGGGTGGAGGGAAACCGAACGCTCAAGCGCAAGGACATCCTGAAGCTCCTCACCCTCCGGAGAGGGGACCCGGCCGACCGGGACCGCCTGTCCGAGTGGCTCGGAAAGGTCCGAGACCTCTACGAGGACCGCGGCTATTTCTCCGCCGACTGCTCCCTCGGGGAAAAGGACCACGACGGGGACCTGGACCTTCTCCTCAAGGTTCGGGAAGGGCCCCGGTCCCGGTATCTCGGCCCGGACATCCGGGTGGCGGAGGGGACGCCCCCGCCCCCCGCGGTCGGGAAAGTCGTCCAGGGGCTCCAGGGGCATTTCTGCAACCGGGACCGTCTCGAGAAGGCGGGCCGCGACCTCCAGGCCGCGTACCGCCGGGCCGGGTTCCCCGAGGTGGAAGTGAGGGCCGCCACCGAACCGGCTTCGGCCCGGGACCGCCTGACGCCCGTCTTCCTTGTCCGGACCGGACCCAGGCTCATGATCCGGGTCGAGGGGGCCGCCGTCTCCGCCGAGGAACTGGAACGTAACCTGGGGATCTACCGCCTCTCGACCCTCTCCCCCTTCGCGGAGGAACTGAGCCGGGACGACCTCCGGGACCTCCTGATTTCCAAAGGATTCGATGTTCGCAACGTCGAATCGGGACGGCAGGAGTCCCGGGACGGGCGCGAGGTGGAAATCGTCTTCCGGGCGGACGTCCGGGGGCCCTACACCGGGTTCCGGATCCGCCTGGAGGGGAATGTCGCCTTCCAGCGCCCGGAGATCCTGGCCGCGCTCGGGCTGGAGGAGCGGCGGACCCTGGCGGCCCGGCAACCCGCCGCCGTCGCCGAGGCGTTGAGAGCTTTCTACCGCGAGCGCGGCTACCTGCGGGCCGACTGCGCCGCAACCGTCGCCCCCCCTGAAGACGGCCGCAAGGCGTGGACCTACGTTCTCGATCTCAAGGTCACCGAGGGACCCTGTTTCACGGCGGGGGAGTTCTCCGTCGAGACCGACCGCCCCGTGGACCTCTCGCCCCTCCGGCCGCGGCTCGAGGTTCGGAAGGGTCAGGTCTTCACCGCCGAACTGGTGCGGGACGTCCGGGCGGAAATCAGCGACTTCCTGACGGCCCGGGGCTGGACGATCGACGCGCTCAAACCCGTGGAAACCGTGGGGGAAGCCACCGTGGACTGCGTGTTCGAGGCCGTGATCTCGGGGCCCCAGCGCCTGCGCAACCTCGTGCTCCTCGGCGAGTTCCGGACCAAACCCAAGGTCCTCTCCCGCCTGCTGGGCCTGCGCCCGAACACCCCCCTGGACGCTGCCGCGGTCTACCAGGCCGAGGGGAACCTGCTCTCCTCGGGGATCATGGACTCCGTCAACGTCTCCACCCTCCCCGTGTACGGCGACCCCAAGGGCTCCAACCTGGTCTTCCGGCTCCGCGAGGCTCCGCGCTACACCCTGCACTACGGGTTCGGCTACCAGGAGTGGGAGGGGCCCCGCGGCATGGTCCAGTTCGAGAACACCAACTTCCTGGGGCGGGCGGAAACGGTGGGGGTCCTGCTCCGGGGGAGCGCGAAGAAAATCCTCGTGCAGTTCTCCTTCCACGACGACCGCCTCCTCTTCGGGAAGTACCCCCTGGACCTATCCGCCTACTTCGACCGGCAGGACCGGATTTCCTACAAGTCCCAGCGGGTCAGCGTGGCCGCCAAGACCATCCGCCGGCTCAGCCCGAAGACCAGCCTCTTCTTCCGGGCCGCCTTCGAGAAGATCACCAACTACGACATCACGGGCAACCTGGATCCCCTGCCCCGGGACGAGGTTCCCGTCACCCTCGCCACGCTCACGACCACCTGGCTTCGCGACACGCGGGACAACTACATGGACCCGACCCGCGGCAGCCTCCTGACCGCCGAGTTCACCGCCGCCCCCCGCGTGGGCGGGGACGATGCGGGCTACCTGAAGTTCTTCTTCCAGGAACAGTACTTCCGGACCCTGGTCAAGCCGGTGGTCCTGGCGGCGTCCTTCCGCTTCGGCGGGATCCGGAAGCTCAACACCGGGGACGTCCCCATCAGCGAACGTTTCTTCGCCGGCGGCTCTTACTCCCTCCGGGGGTTCAGCCAGGACGAGGCGGGCCCCCTCGACCCGGTCACCCTCGACCCCGTGGGAGGGAGCGCCCTGCTGATCGGAAACGTGGAACTCCGATTCCCCATCCGCTCCATCTTCGACGGGGCCGCCTTCTACGACACGGGCAACGTGTTCAGGGACCTGTCCGGGATGTCCCTGGCCGACTTCTCCCACACCGTGGGGATCGGGGTCCGCGTCCGGACGCCGCTCGGCCCCATCCGCTTCGACGTCGGGTACAACCTGAGGGAGATGCCCCACACCGACCGCGTCCACTGGTTCATCACCTTCGGGAACCCCTTCTGAGGAGCCGGCATGATGACGCCCCGCCACTCGTCGATCGTCTCCACCCCGTTGGGCCGGCCCACGCCCCCCGGCGGTTCCCGGCCGCCGCGTGCCCTGCGCCGGTGCGTCGCGACCCTGCTCCTCCTGGCGGCCCTGCCCCCTGTCCTGCCGCGGGCGGGCAACCCCGGCGCCGCCGGCTTGGCCGGGGTGGGCCCGGAGGGTGGCTGGACGCTGGCGGACCGGGTGGCGGCCGTGGTGGGGGGGACCCCCGTGACCCTGCGACAAGTGGTGGTGACGGCCTCGCTCACCCGGGGCCGGGTCGTCGGCCCGGGCGAGGACGAACTGCTCCGCGAGACGGCCCTGCGACTCGTCGAGCAGGAGATCATCCTCAAGGAGATGGCCGCCGGGACCGAGGGGCTGTCGATTTCCCTGCCCCTGGAGAACCTCCGGCAGACCCTCACCCTCCAGGCCGGGGGGGAGGCCTCCCTCCGTTTCATCCGGGCCAGCCTCGCCATCGAGGACGATGAGTGGAACACCTTCGTGCTGCGGACGGCCCTCCTCGACGAGTTCGTCCGGAACCGGTTCCGCCCCTTCGTCTACGTCTCCCAGGACGACATCCGGAACTACTTCGAGAAGGAGGTCCTCAACGGCCCGGTCAACGAGGACCGGCGGGAGGAACTCGAACAGAACCGGGAGCGGATCCGTCAGATCCTCGAGGAGATCCGCGTGAACGACGAATTCGGCCGCTGGCTGGAGGCCCGCAAGAAGGACCTCAAGGCCGCCCTCCTTTTCTGAGGGTTTCGTAAGGCTTGCACTTGCGGACAAATTGTATCCGCCCCGCATTTTTCATTTGACATCGCGGGTTCCCTTCACTAAAATTCACCGGCTTGAGCTTTGAATGGAGGTACACACTCGTGATCGCGGTGATCAAGACAGGTGGAAAACAGTACAAGGTTACGGAAGGGCAGACGTTCCGCGTGGAGTCCCTGCCGACCCCCGAGGGCGAAGGCGTGGTCTTCCAGGACGTTCTCCTGGTGGAAACCCCCGAGAAGACCGTCATCGGGCGGCCGGTCATCGACAACGCCGCGGTCAAGGGCGTCGTGACCCGTCACGGGAAGGGCGACAAGGTGCTGGTCTTCAAGAAGAAGAAGCGCAAACAGTACCGCCGCACCAAGGGGCACCGCCAGGTCTTCACGGAAGTGAAGGTCGAGAGCATCACCCTCCCGGAATAAGGAGAGAGGAACATGGCACACAAGAAAGGCGTCGGCAGTTCCCGCAACGGCCGGGACTCCCATTCCCAGCGACTGGGCATCAAGCGCTTCGGCGGCCAGCTCGTGAATGGCGGCACCATCATCGTCCGCCAGCGCGGGACACCCATCAAGCCCGGGCTCAACGTGGGCCGCGGCAAGGACGACACCCTCTTCGCCCTCGTGGACGGCGTGGTGAAGTTCCACGACCGCGGCCGCATGGGCCGTTACGTCCACATCGTCCCGCAGCAGATTTGACGCTCCGATTCCCTTTGGAAACCAGAATGCAGGAACGCCGCCGTTCCTGCGTTTTTTTATGCGGGAAGACCTCACGCAAGGCCGCAAAGGCGTCAAACCTCGCAAGGGGATCGGGATGAGCAGGTTCTGATTTCCCGCTGCGGAACCGGGCGCCCTGGTGACTTTGCGTGAGGCAGAGAAAGTCGAACCCTCACCGTTTTCCGAAAGCAGGGGATCGGCTGTCGACGCCGGTGTGGAGCCAACAGTGTTCATCGACTACGCCACCATCATCGTGTCCGGGGGGAACGGGGGCGACGGCTGCCTGGCCTTCCGGCGGGAGAAGTACGTGCCCCGCGGCGGGCCCAGCGGCGGCAACGGCGGCCACGGCGGCAGCGTCGTCCTGGAGGCGGACCCCCATCTCAACACCCTGTTGGACTTCCGGTACAAGCGCGAGTTCCGGGCCCCGCGAGGGACCCACGGCCAGGGAAGCGACCGGCACGGACGGAAGGGGGAGGACGCGGTGATCCCCGTCCCGGTCGGGACCGTGGTCCGGGAGAAGGACACTGACGCGGTCCTGTACGACTTCACCCGGGCCGGCGAGCGCTTCGTCGCCGCCCGGGGAGGCCGCGGGGGCCGGGGCAACGCCTGCTTCGCCACCTCAACCAACCAGGCGCCCCGCCGCTTCGAGTACGGTTTCCCGGGGGAGACGCGGGAACTGGTGCTGGAACTCAAGGTCCTCTCCGACGTGGGCCTGGTGGGTTACCCCAACGCCGGGAAGTCGACGCTGATCTCCCGTATCTCCGCCGCACGCCCGAAGATCGCCGACTACCCCTTCACCACCCTGGCGCCGCACCTCGGGGTGGTGCGATTCGACGATTTCCGGGGGTTCGTGGTGGCCGACATTCCCGGGCTCATCGAGGGCGCCCACGCGGGGGCGGGGCTGGGCGACCGCTTCCTGCGCCACATCGAACGGACCCGGGTCCTCGTCCACCTGGTGGACGTCTCCGGCATGGAGCCGCGTAAGCCCGGGGAGCGCGTGCGGGCCATCCACCGCGAACTCGGGCTGTTCAACCCCACCCTGCTCGACAAGCCCATGCTCGTGGCCGCCACCAAGCTGGACGCCCTGACGGACCGCTCCCAACTCGACGCCCTCCGGCGGTTCTGCCGTCGCCATCACCTGCCGTTCATTGCCATCTCCGCCGTTTCGGGCGAAGGGCTCGAGGAACTGGTGCGCCGCCTGGGCGGGATGCTGGGGATGGCGCCGTGAGCGGCCTCGTCGGCGTCCTGGGCGGGACCTTCGACCCCGTCCACGCGGGGCACCTGGCCTTGGCGTCCGCAGCCATGAACCGGCTGGGCCTCGAGCGGGTCCACTTCCTCGTCGCCCCCCTGCCGCCCCACAAGGAAGGCCGGGTCCGGACGTCCCCCGCCCACCGGTTCGCCATGGTGGCCCTGGCCACGGCGGACCGGCCGGAGTTCGTCCCCGACCCCCTGGACCTGGAGGTGGCCGGCCCCTGCTACACCGTGGACTCCCTCCCCCGTTTCCGCTCGGCCCACAAGCTTCCCCCGGACGGGGCGGTCTTCCTGGCGGGGGGCGACTCCCTCCGGGATTTTCACCTCTGGAAGGACGGGCAGACCCTGGCCGAACGGGAACGGTTCGCGTTCTTCGTCCGCAAGGGCGTCGAGGTCCCCCCCGAAGGCCTCACGCTGCCGGGCGGCCGCGCGGTCCTGGACCTTCGCGGCGCCTCGAGCGCCGATCTCCCCCGGAGCGGGGCCTGCCTGCTGGACGCCGACCTGCCGGAGGTCTCTTCCACGGCGCTCCGGAACATGCTACAATGCGGTGTCGCAGCCCCGCCGGGACTTCCCGGGGCCGTGATGCGCTACATCCAAAAGACGAGGGTATACACGAACCGATGAACGAAATCCTGCACGCCGCCTTCGACCTCCTGGACGAGAAGAAGGGCATCCTCACCCGGGTGCTCGACGTTTCCAGGGTCGCCACCTTCACCGACCACTTCATCATCTGCACCGGGGCCAACCAGCGCCACGTCCAGGCGCTGGCCGACGACCTGGAGGAAAAACTCCGCAAGGCTTTCGGCCTCAAGCCCTCCCACGTGGAGGGCCACAGCAACGCCCAGTGGGTCCTCCTGGACTACTTCGACTTCGTCGTCCACATCTTCTCGGTGGAGGCCCGGGAATTCTACGAACTGGAGCGCCTCTGGGCCGACGCCGTGGACGTCACCCCCGTCCCCGCCGCCCCGCGCCGTGATTGACCTCTCCGCCATCGGGGCACCCCCTGGACTCGACGCCGCCTGTTTCCAGGGGCGGACCTTCGAGGCGCTGTCCGCCACCCTGGCCAAGGCGGCCGCGGCCGGCGCGCCCTGCCTGATCTGGGGGGAGAACGGGGTCGGCAAGAACTTCTACGCCTGGCTCTACCACCGTCTCGGCCCCCGGCGCGACGGGCCCTACGAGGAAATCTCCTGCGCGGCCCTGCCGGAGACGCTCCTGGAGACGGAACTGTTCGGATACGCTCGGGGGGCCTACACGGGGGCGGAAAAAGACCACCCGGGACGCCTGGTGCTGGCCGACGGCGGGACCCTGGTCCTCGACGAGCTGGACAGCCTGGCCCCCGCCTCCCAGGCCAAACTGCTCCGCGTGGTGGAGACCGGCGAGTTCACACCGCTGGGCTCCGACCGCAAGGCGCGTGTGGACGCGCGTTTTATCGGCCTGCTCCAGGCGCCGCCGGAAGCCCTGGTCACCGACAGCCGCCTCCGCCGCGACCTCTTCTACCGGATGTCCCTCTTCACCCTCGAGGTGCCGCCCCTCCGCCGGCGGCGGGACGAGATCCCCACACTCGTGGAGACCTTCGCGCGCCGTGAAGCCGCCGCGTACCGGGTCGAGCCCGTCCGCGTGTCCCCCGAGGCACTGGAGGGGCTGGCGGAACTCCCCTTCCCGGGCAACCTCCGGGAACTGCGCAACCTCGTCCGCCGGTGGACCCTCCTGCAGCCCGGCGAGGTCGTCACGCCCCGCGACCTCCCCTCCGCCGGGGCGGGGCCGGCGGAGACGGCCATCCAGAGCCTCGCGGAAGTGGAGTCGGGGCACATCCGCCGCGTCCTCGCCGCCGTCGGGGGCCGGATGAGCGAGGCCGCCCGTCTCCTCGGCATCCACCGAAAAACCCTCCTGGAAAAGCGAAAACGCTACAAGCTCGACTGAGCCGGGGCGCTTTCCGGAACTGCGCGTTAAGAGGGACAAAGGGACCAAAGGGACTTAAAGGACGGCCCGGAGCTGTTGTACTCCGGCCCCCTTTCCTCCTTCAGGTCGTTGGGTTCTTTTCTTCCCAGACAAGCGGGGGCGAACTCCGGCGGCTTCGGTTTCCGGGCCCTTTTGCGGGTGAAAGCGCCGCCGCACTGCACCGCCTCCGGTTTGGGCTCGGTGAAACGGTGGCGGCGTCCTCAAAAGAGCGGTGCACTCCTTAAAAACGGCGCACACCGAAGCGCCCCCTCATTTTTTGTGGAGTTTTTCCATCTCGTCGGCGAGGATCTCCCCGGCCGTCTGCTGGTCGGAGGCGCGGGCGATCCGGCGGATCTCCTCCCGGGTGACGAACCCGCCCTGCCCCTCGCGGTGGGCCGCCCGGAGCGCATTCTGCCGGTTGGCGGACGCGATCAGGGCCGCCATGCCGCTCATCGGCACGGCCTCCACGCCGGGGTTGCCCTGGCGGAACCTGTCCAGGCGGACCCGGTGCCGCTGGAGCAGTTCGTCAGCCGACGTCTCCGCCGGGTGGACCTCCCGGATGATCTCGGCCGGGACCTGGATGGAGGCGGACATCTCGGCGTTGGTGGTGGACACGAACCGCCCGTCCTCGAACTCCGTCTGGAGGTCCAGGACCCGAAGGGAGTCCATCCCCCTCGCCTGGATCATTTTCAACGTCGGGCCCGTCACTCTTGCCTGGTAAAACCCCGCGGAAAGGGTGTCGTCCTCGGCGGTCATCACGCGGATGAACGTCCGGGTCTCCGGGAAGGCGGCGGAAACCGTGAGGTCCTCCAGGTCCCCCTTGCCGCGGAACCCCCTTGCCCTCAAACCCTCGGCCATCCTGTCATACCAGGCCAGGTCCAGGTGGGGGAACTCCTCCGGGCGGACCTCACGGTACTCGTGCCGGGGTGCGTAAACCTTGCGAAGCCGCTCGTCCAGTTTCACCGCCGCCGCCTGGACCCTGGCCCGCATGATCCAGGAAAGGCCCCAGAAAAAGGCGGCCACGAAGATCAGGACGAGCAGGAACGTCATGGGGCACCTCCGGGTCTCCGCAAGTCTCGGGAGCACGGCCCAAAGATAGCCCGAAACGGTCTCAATTCACACTAAAAAATGCAGGGGGGCGGCAGGGAAGAAGGGAAGAGGGGGGGACACCGACCGGCGGGTCGTCGGGGGCACGCCCGCGGTCCCCGCCGTCGGCGGCACGGCCGCCTTCCCCCGACGGGAGCAGGCGGCCGGCAAGTTCAGGTTGGGTGTGGCGGGCGTGAGAAGTGCCGGGGCGGGCGTCACTTCTTCGGCGACAGGTGCATGACCAGCAGCCGCCCTTCCATCTCGGGGCTCTGCTGGATTTCCGCCCGGTCCTGCAGGTCTTCGCACAACTTCGCCAGAAGTTCGTAACCCAGCTCGGGGTGGGTCATTTCGCGGCCCCGGAAGAAGACGCCGCACTTCACGCGGTTGCCCTGCTCGAGGAAGCGGATGATGTGGTTCCGCTTGAACTCGTAGTCGTGGGAGTCGGTCCGCGGGCGGAACTTCACTTCCTTGACCAGGATGACCTTCTGCTTCTTCTTGGCCTCGTGCTGCTTCTTCTTCATCTGGTAGAGGTATTTCCCGTAGTCCATGACCTTGACCACGGGCGGGGTCGCCTGGGCGGCGATCTCTACCAGATCCAGACTCTTTTCCCGGGCCAGTTCCTGGGCCTGGGACAGGGGGACGATACCCACCTGTTTCCCCTCGTTGTCGATGAGTCGAACCTGGGGTGCGGTGATTTCCTCGTTGATGTTCACCCGGGGTTCATCGCTGCTGGGTTTGCCGGTCTTGATCACGTGCCTCCTAGCCTCAAGTTTGCCGTAATTTAAGGCCGAACGGCCTTGCTGTCAATATGGGATTTTATAATCTCCACGAATTTGTCGAAGGACATGGCCCCGAGGTCGCCCTCGTAACGGTTCCGAACCGACACCGTGCCTTCCTGCATTTCCCGCCCGCCCACCACGAGCATGTAGGGAATCTTGTGGTTCTGGGCGTCACGGATCTTGTACCCCACCTTCTCGTTCCGGTCGTCGAGGCGGGCGCGGACCCCGGACTCGACCAGCCGGCGGGCCACGTCGGCGCCGTATGCCTGGAACTTCTCGCTCACCGGGATCACCCAGACCTGCTCGGGGCAGAGCCACAGGGGGAAGGCCCCCGCGTAGTGCTCGACGAGGGTCCCGAAGAAACGTTCCAAAGAGCCCATGATGGCCCGGTGGACCATGAAGACGTGGTGCTCCCGGCTGTCGGCCCCCACGTAGGTGACATTGAAGCGTCGCGGCAGGTTGAAGTCGAACTGGACGGTGCAGCACTGCCACTTCCGGCCGATGGCGTCCACCAGCTTGAAGTCGATCTTGGGACCGTAGAAGACCGCCTCGCCCTCCATCCGTTGGTACGGAATCCCGCGCTGCTCGAGGACCTGGACCAGGCCGGCTTCGGCCATGTCCCACTCCTCGTCGGTGCCGGCGTACTTGGCCTTGTTCAAGGGGTCCCGGACCGAGAGCTCCACCTTGTAGTCGTCGAAACCGAAGGTCTTCATGAAGAAGACGCACAGGTCCACCACGCCGCCCAGCTCGTCCACCATCTGCTCCGGCGTGCAGAAGATGTGCCCGTCGTCCTGGGTGAAGCCCCGGACCCGCAGCATCCCGTGCAGGACCCCGCTCTTCTCGTAGCGGTAGACCGTCCCCAGCTCGGCGTAGCGGACCGGGAGTTCCCGGTAGCTGTGCAGGTGGGTCTGGTAGACCAGGATGTGCCCCGGGCAGTTCATGGGCTTGACCACGTACTCCTCCTCGTCGATGGAGAGGGTGTACATGTTCTCCTTGTAGTAGTCGTAGTGCCCGGAGGTCTGCCAGAGGTTGTGCCGGGCCACGTGGGGAATGTTGACCAACTGGTAGCCCCGGCGGTAGTGCTCGGCCTTCCAGAAATCCTCGATCACGTTCCGGATGAACGCGCCCTTCGGGTGCCAGTAGACGAACCCCGCCCCGGCGATCTCGTGAAAGGAGAAGAGGTCGAGGTCCTTCCCGAGCCGTCGGTGGTCCCGACGCTTCGCCTCCTCCAGGAAGGCGAGGTGCTTGTCCAGGTCCTCGGCGGAGAAGAAGGCGGTCCCATAGATGCGCTGGAGCTGGGGCCGTTTCTCGTCGCCGCGCCAGTAGGACCCGGCGAGGGACAGCAGCTTGAACACGCCCAGCCGGCCCGTGGACACCACGTGGGGGCCGAGGCAGAAGTCGTAGAGCCCCCCGGTGCGGAAACAGGAGAGGGTCTGGCCGGCCCGTTCCCGGATCAGCTCGCACTTGAGGCCTTCACCCATCTCCGAGAAGACGCGCTCCGCCTCCTCGGCGGTGATGACGGTGGGCTCGAAGGGGATGTCCCGCGCCGCCAGCTCCCGCATCTTCTCCTCGATCCGGGCCAGGTCCTCCTCGCTGAAGGTGTGGTCGAGGTGGAAGTCGTAGTAGAAACCGTCTTCCACCGCGGGCCCGATCCCCAGGCGGGTGCCGGGGAAGAGCTCCAGGACGGCCAGGGCCATCAGGTGGGAGGTGCTGTGACGCAGGACGTCCAGGGCCTCCCGCCCGTCCGTGATGATGCGCTTGTTCCCTTCCCGATCGATGACTTCCAGCATGGTTACACCTGCCTCCTCGAATGAGGTCGCCCCTCGCTCCCGTCGGATTGTGCTGTTTGTCCTTTGCTGGCGGGACCCCTGGGCGTGGGCGGCGCTCTCAGGCACCGCCGGGTACGGCTGCGCGCATTCCGCACCCTCGGGATGCGCGGATAAAAAAAATGGTAGGCGCGTACGGATTTGAACCGTAGACCCCTTCCGCGTCAAGGAAGTGCTCTCCCACTGAGCTACGCGCCTACGAAGGGCGGAAGATACCAGAGTCGCGACCTTTTGTCAATTCCAAAATTCGCGGCCCTCCATTTTCCGCCCCTCACTGAAGACGCTGGGCCGGGACCGCCGAGAGGAACGCCAGCCCGTCGTTCCCGAACAACTCGTAGGTGAAGAGGTTCGCGGACGGGTCGGAGCAGGTCAGCGTGACGTACCCCCCGGCCTGGGCCTGCAACCCCGGCACGAAGTCCGTCAGCATCCGGCTGGCTTTCCGCCCGGCCGGGACCGTGAAATCACCTTCCCCCTTCAGGGCGCCGAGTTGGTCGTACACGGAGAAGTGGACGGGGGCGTCGGCCGTCCCGGCGTTGAGGACCGTGATCCCCGTGAAGTAGTTGATGCCGCCGATGGCCCCCACGGCCACGTGGGAGAACACCCAGCGCGCACCCCCGGAGGCCTGGATCGGCAGCGTGGACGCGAAGCGGCCGCCGACGCGGTCGGAGAAGGTGAGGACGCCCGTCACGCCGCCGAGGCTGCTCTCGACCCGCAGGAACCCGCTGATGACGTCCGCCGACTGGGAATCGATCCCGAGGAGATCGTCCAGGTCCCCGCGGAGCATACCGTGCGCGGGGATCTCGAGCGCCTGGGACTGGGCGATCTGCGCCCCGTCGTCGTCCAGGGCCCGCAGCGTGACCAGGGCCGCCGCCTCGCCGGTGTTCACCAGGTCGAGGGTGGAGCGGTACAGCCGGCCCTCGGCGAAGTGAGGCACGTACTTCACGAGCGCGTCGGTCGAGGGGTCGGGGACCGGGAGGCCGTTGCCGGCGCTCACGAACTCGACGTTGTCGGCGTAGAGGAAACCCTCGAAGATGCGGTCGGAGGAGAAGTCCAGGTAGCAGGGTTCACTGCTCCCCGCAAAGTACTGCGAGAAGCTGAAGGTGGCGCGCCCGTCGGGGGCGATGTCGAAGGTCCGGGGGGTCCCCTGCGCCTGCCCGGCGGCGTTGCGGCAGGTCACCGTCACCGTGGCCGCCTCGCTCCCGGGGTTTTCGACGGAGTACCACCCGTCGAGGCTTCCCGGGACGTTGGAGGGCGAGGGGAGCACCTGGTGCGCGGAAACGCCGCTCATGGCCGTCGTGCCGTCCATGCGGAGGTTTCCGGCAGCGCCCACCAGGAGGGAGAACCCCTGGACGGCCGGGTTGAGGGAGTAGGCCCGCATGGAGGGCTTGTAGAAGGACACCCCGGCCCCGAAGAGTTCGTCGGTGAAGAAGGAGGCCTGGCGGTGGGCCTGGATCGTCATGGCCACGGGGTTCTGGACCTGGGCGTCCGACACGAGGGTCCCGTCGGGGTTGTAGATCGAGAAGTACACCATGGCGTCGGTGTCCGACGGGTTGGCGAACGCGAAGGCGGAACGGACCTGGCTCCCGGACTCGGCGAAGGGGAAGTCCAGCATCGAGTACGACCCCTGGAGCACCTGGACGAACTGCTCGTCCGGCGCCACGCCGATGTAGGAACCGGCGATGCCGAAGGAGTACCAGTAGAGCTGGACGATCTCCCCGGACTGGGTCAGCCGGGCGATGGGGATGAGCAGCCCGAGCGAGCCGCCCTGGTAGATGTAGATGTCGTTCGAGACCGAGCAGGAGACGGCGGCGTCCTCCATGCCGTCCCCGTTGATGTCGCTGATGGCCAGGGAATTGGGCTTGGTGCCGGACGCGAGGTCCTGGTAGGCCTGGTAGTTGAACGACCCCGTCCCTCGGAAGGTCCGCAACCCGCCGCTGGTCTCGCTGACCGCTGCCAGGTCCGGGATGCCGTCGTTGTCCAGGTCGGTGCTCTTGACGTCCACGGGGGCCGAGAAGCCGCCCAGGGAGCCCCTGCCCTGGAAGGTGCCGTCGCCCTTCCCGCCGAAGAGGTTGATGGCGTTGGACGTGTTGTCGGCGATGGCCAGGTCGGTCTTCCCGTCCAGGTCCAGGTCATCGACCGCGATGGAAAGCGGTTTGAGCCCGGCCAGGAAGGACTGGCCCGCCGCCAGGTTTCCGTGCGTGTCGTTGAGGAAGACCTGGAGCTGGCCCGTCCCCGAGTCGAGGAGGGCGTAGTCGGGGTAGCCGTCCGCGTTGGCGTCGAAGTTGGCCCCGACGTCCCCTCCGGCCGCCGAAACGAAGGACCGCCGCATCGCGTCGAGAGACGCCTCTTTCAAGGGGCCCTTGGCGGCAAACTGGCCGTTGTTGTAGATGACGGTCACCCCGCCGCTCCCCAGGCCGGCCACCACGATGTCCTTCCACCCGTTGCCGTCGAGGTCGCTGATGTTCACCGCCCCGGGCGTGAACGCCAGGCCGATGTAGACGGGGTCCTTGAAGCGGGCGTCCGGCCGGGGGTCCTTGAGGCAGACCTGCAGCTTCTTCGGGCCGGGGAGGGCCACCACGGCGTCGTCGTACCCGTCGTTGTTCAGGTCGCCCAGGGCCAGCCGCCCGGGGGCCGCGTCCGTGGAAAACGCCTGCTGGGTCTCGAACGAGGTGTTCATGTCGAGTTCGCCCGGGTTCTTCGAGATCTTCACCCGGAAGGACAGCACATCCCCCTGGTAGCGGTAGAGGTCCCCCACCCCGACGAAGTACGTCCCGTCCTCGGGGATCGTGGTCTGGGCGAAGGAGTTGATTTCCCCGGAGAAGTCGTTGTTGAAAGCCAGGTTCTGGGTGTGCCCGCCGAAGATCACCACGACCGGGTCGATGGGGGAGGCCCCGTTGGGCTCGGCCAGGGCGCTGATCACGTCACCGGCGTTCGCGGTGAAGCGGAAGAACCGGTAGAAGATCCTCCCGTTGAGGGACCGCACCTGGTCGAAGGGGCCGGCATCCAGGTTGATGGGCTCCGCCTCGTCGCAGAGGACGGTGACCCCGCAGAAGGTCCCCCCTTCGTTCAGGGGTTGGCGCATGATCAACTCGGTCCAGCCCCCGTCCAGGCCGGTGACGCTGAAGGTCCCGAAGTTGCGCCCCGCCATGACCGGCACCGCGGACGGCGCCTCGGCGATTTTCGAATCGAGCATGGTGAGGTTCACCGTCTGGGAGTTGCCCAGGGCGACCGGGGAGGACAGCGTGAAGCCGCACTGCCGGGTGAAGCCTTTCGGAATCAGGAAGAAGGATTGCCACGACTGGATCATCCGGACCGGGATGGTCGGCGAGGACTGAATCAACTGGAGGGACTGGGAGAACTCCGAGCTGTTGCCGAGGTAGTTGCCCAGCAGGGTGATGAATCGGTTCGGGGTTGCGTAGAAGCCGGTGAAGAAGGCCCCCTCGGCATCGACCACGGCCTCCGACAGGAAGGTCTTCCCCTCGCCGAAACCGCTCACATGCAGATCGGCCTCGTAGATCTCGATCTTGGAGTTCGGGACGGCACGACCGGAAATATAGAAGTAGAAGGGATTCTCAGGGTCGATGGTGGTCACGCAGTAGTAGGAGTCGATGATCGGCGCGGTGATCCAGTAGTTGGGTCCCTGGCGCATCTCCGGGATGAAGGCCCGGTTCGGCCCGTCGCCCACGTGGGAGCGGCTGATGTCGATGCCGAGGAGGCCGTTGTCCCACATGGAGTTCCGGCCGAAGTAGTTCTGGACGGCGTTGGGGCCCTCCAGCAGGATGCCGTTGAACTGGTTCAGGGTGATGGCATTGCCCTTGGAGACGTGGTCCCCGCCCACCACGTTCCGGCAGCCGTCCTGGATGTGGACGCCCACCCGGTTGCCGTAGAGGCTCGACTCGGTGAAACTGCCGATCTCGTTCCCCTGGACGACGTTCTGGCTGGTCGTCTCCCCGAGGATGAAGATCCCGGCCTTGCTGCAGTTAGTGATCCGGTTGCCGAGGACAACATCGTCCGCAGCGGGCCCGCCGACGACGTTGTCGTGGGCGCCGTCCTTGAGCACGATGCCGTAGTACAGGCGCATCCCGTCGTACGGGCTGTCCTCGTCCTGGGGGTCGTAACCCAGGGCGCACCGGTAGACACGGTTGAGGGTCGCCGCGGACCCCGAGAAGAGGATGGCCGTGCCGCGCCCGCCCCCGATGATCAGGTTCTGGAGGACGTTCCCCCCCGAGAGGACGGGGAGTATCGCCTGCCCGGTGTTCACGGCGCCGTCCGGGATGCGGATGCAGGCCTTGCGACCGCTCCCGTCGTCGAACTGGCCGTCGAGGATGACGTTCCGGTGGACCAGGGCGGGAAGCGGGCTCCCCAGGGTGAACCGGTAACTCGAATAAGCGTTCTCGGCCTTGAAGCGAATTCGCACGAGGTCGCCGGAAGGCGCCCGGTTCGCCTCTTCGATGGCCTTCCGGAGCGTGAGCCCCGAGCCGGTGCTCAGGTCGTCGTTGCGGTCCACCCAGATGACGGTTTCGGCCCGGAGCGCCGGGGCCGAACCGGCCAGGCCGAACAGGAACAGCAGCAACCCGAGGGCGCGCGTGACGTGTTTCCTCATGATCCCTCCGTATTCATCCCGATTGGGGTTATTCCTATGCCCGGACCATACACGATGGCCTCTGAATATCAGACGGTCCCAACCACGGGAGGGTTGCGAAAAAAAACGGAACTCTCCCGTAAATTGAACCCGCGGGGGCGCCGCGGGTTTCAAGGCAGCCGCGGCCGGGGTGTCCCGTCCAGGAACCGGGGGAGCCGGTCGAGGTCGTAGACGTGAAGGGCGCCGCCCAGGACGCGCAGCGGCGTTTCCCGCCGCAGCCAGGCGTACTTGTCCTGGTCGAAGTAGAGGCCGCCGAGGTTGGTGGCGCTGATGACGAAGAGCCCGTGGCGCGGGAACGGCCGCAGGTCCCGGTAGGGGATCAGGGGGTTTTCGTACCAACTGGTCTTCACCCCGGCGATCTCCGGCCAGACCGATCCGTTGTAGCTGAGGGGGACGGCCGCGATCCCTTTCTCCCGCATGAAGTCCCGGAGTGCAAAGAGGCCCTCGCCCCAGTCGAGGTCGGTGTCGGCGAGGGTTTCGCACTTGGGCCCCCGCACCAGGAGCGGGTTCATGTAGGACCGGGGGAAAGGCCAGACCTGCACGTGCTCCGCCAGGCAGGCCAGGACCAGGAGAAAGGCCAGGCCGGCCCGGAGCCGGGCTTCCCGGGACGCCCGGCCCACCTCCAGGAGGAACCGCCCCGCCGCGACGTACAGGAGCGGGAACACGACGAGGGCGTAGCGCAAGCCGAGGGTGTACCCGGAGAAGGAGACCAGCAGCCCGAACCCCAGCGCCAAGCCCACCGGCACGGCCCACGCGCACCGGCGGCCGCGGCGGGGGAGCACCATCGACAGCATCCAGGCGACCAACGCGGCCGTCGGGGTCTTGTACAGAATCGCCAGGAGGTAGAACCGGGCGAAGCCGTGCCGGGAAATCTCCCCGTCCAGCAGGACCGCGTGGCCCCGCTCCCGGCAGAGGGCGACGAGTTCGACGTTCACGCGCAGGGCACGGAGCGAGAAGTCCCCCAGGTACAGGGCCACGAAGACCAGGTAGAGGGCCGCGGCCGCCACGACCCCGAAGCACGCCCAGTACAGGAGAAAGGCCGGCCTCCCCACCGCGCGCGTCCCACGGAAGGGCACGTGGACCTTCAGTTCCTTCCCGAAGACGCTAAAGATCCCGATGGACAGGGCCAGGAGCGGCAGCGCCATCAACCCCGTCAGCTTGACGGCCGGCGCCAGGGACAGGCAGGCCAGGAGGCCGACGAGGACCCCTGTCCCGGGCCGGAGCAGGCACTGTGCCAGGAGGAAGAGAGACGCGAAGATCAGGGCGCTCACGAGGAAGTCCGTGGTCATGAGGTGGCCGTGGGCCGCCAGGTTCGGGCAGAGGAGATAGAGGGCCAGGGAGAGGAGCCCGTCTGCGGGGCCGAACGCCTGCCGCGACCACAGGAAGACCAGGACGCCGAGACCGGCCCAGGCCAGGATGAAGGGGACCCGCCCCACGAAGAAGGGCTCGAAGCCGAGACCGGCAAGCAGCCGGTTGCCCCGGTCGGGGTCCGGCGCCCCCAGGTTCCGGACCACCTGCTCCCCGGGCGGGAGAGGGTCGAAGACCCGCAGGGGGATGTCCCGGCCCAGGAGGCCCACGGAGTTGAGGTAGTAGCTCGCCGGGGGGTGAATCCCCGCACCCGGGATGTTGAACTGGTGGGTCTTCAGGTAGTAGTACCCGATGCCGTAGAAGTGCACCTCGTCCCAGACCGGTGCATTCCGGCGGGAGACCGCCAGCATGGACACCAGCCCGACGGCGACCATCACGAGCGCGAGAAGAACGGCCATCGGGGGATGAACCGGCGCCCGGGCAGCTCGGCGCGACGGGCTATATTCAGGAGCGGCGGCCGGTGGCTCGCCAGGCAACCCGACCACGGTGCACCGGGCCGGCACTTGAGTCCCCTCGCCGTCGGCGGGGGTCGCCGTATCCGCTTTCCTGCCTTTCGGTTCTTTCGTCAAATCGGTATTTCCTTTTGGACGCATCCCTGGCTATCCGATTTTCTTTGCGAGCTTTGTGCCTTTGCGAGGTCAAGATCCGGACCGGCCCTCGCCAAGGCGCAAAGCCCGCAAAGGAAGACCGCCTTGGCCAAAAGCCTCTTAAAGGGTCTCGACGGGGACCCGACACCCTGGGGAAAGGCTACCGGGCCCCATCGATGAGCGAACTGGATGAGAAGCCCTCCTCGAAGGGGAGTGAGAAGACCCTCCCGCCGTTCGCGAGGACCTCCGCGTGGCCCACGATCCGCTCCACCGGCCAGTCGCCGCCCTTGGCCAGGACGTCGGGGAGCAGGCGGCGGATCAGGTCCAGGGGGGTGTCCTCGTCGAAGAGGGTCACCAGGTCCACCATCTCCAGGGCGCAGAGGATCTCGGCGCGGTCCCCCTCCGGCTGGACCGGCCGGCTGGGCCCCTTGAGCCGGCGGATGGAGGCGTCGGTGTTGACGGCCACCAGCAGGGCTCCCCCCAGTCGGCGGGCGGCCCGAAGGTAGCGAATGTGCCCCGGGTGGAGGAGGTCGAAGCAGCCGTTGGTGAAGACCACCGTCCGACCGGCCGCACGCAGCGCCGCCACCGCCCGGTCCAGGTCCCCGCCGTGTTTCAGTTTCTCAAGCCCCATGCCGCGGCCCGAATTCGAGGGTGATCTTCGCCTCGGAGGGGACCACCTCCCCCCCGGAGGTGGCGGGCAGGAAGCGCCACCCGTTCCGGATCGTCTCCTCGATCCGGCGCCCCATCCCGTGGGGCGGGGTCGTGTCGAACTTCACCGAGACGACGTTCCCGGCGCGGTCGATGACGACCTTGACGGACACCTTGCCCGCGTACCCGGCGGCTTCGGCCTCGGGAGTGGGAAGGATGGGGGTCCGGCGGATGACCTTGGTGGGGTTGACCCCGTCGTCGGTGACCGCCGCGTCGAACACCTTCCGATACTCCTCGGACTCTTCCCAGGGATAGAAGGTCCCCAGGTCGCCGATTTCGCCCTTCTTCATGGCGGTCGCCACGTCGGAGGCCTTGAGGTCCAGCTCGGAGAGGCGGTTGAGGAAGGTTTCGAAGGCCGGCTCCGCGAGGGACTCCATTTCGAAGACCCGCCCGCCCATCTGGATGAAGACCTTCAGGACGTCGTCCCCGCCCCGGAAAGCCCCCCAGAGGTCCACGCCCGTGACGGAACGCTCCTTGAGGATCCGGGAGGCGAAGTAGCGGACCTGCCCATCCTCCCCCTTCTCCGCGAAGACCTGTCCCACGGTGGCAGAGCCCGATTTCCCCACCACCAGGATTCCCTGCGCCTCGAGGATCTGGACGTAGTCGGTGAGGTTGAGCACGTTGAGGACCGCCCGGTTCTCTTTGCCGAACTCCAGCGTGAAGACCCGCTGGGGGTCGGTATAAGCGAAAAACGTCGCCGCCCGGGCCAACCCGGAGGCACAGAGGACCGCCGCCGACAACACCAGCAGCCGCGCCATGGCCGCGCGTTTTTCCGCGTCCCGCGTGCTTGCCTTCGTCCTCGGTTTTTCAGGTGCGACCATCTTCCATGTCTCCACCAGGCGTCGTTGATCTTGTCAACACAGGGGCACAGCGAGAGATATCCCCTTGAACTCATTTCAGCGGGGCCGGACGATCTTCATTGAGCCCTTGTGTCCGTTTTCCCTTTCGCTTCGCTGCCGGCCGGCGGTTCGGGAGGGGGGGCGGACTCGCCGGGTTTGCCCGTGGCGAAGGGTTCCTTGATGAACTTCCCGGCCTCGGTGACGGCGCCCCGGGAGTCGTCGGCGGTGTTGATGGCCTTGTTGTACTCGGCGATGGCGCGCTCCCGCTGACCCAGAAGGTCGTAGCACTTGCCGATGTTCAAGTAGCACAGGGCCAACACCCACTCGGGCTTCCCGGACCCGTTGAGGGCGTCCCGGAAGGTGTCCACCGCCGTGTTGTAGTTGCCCTGGGCGAAGAAGACCAGGGCCATCCGGAAGTAGGCGAGGGAGTTCCGGTTCTCCAGTTCCACGGCCCGGCGGAAGTGGTCGACGGCGCCCAGGTAATCGCCATTCTCGAAGGCTTCCTCCCCGCGGACGATGAAGACCTCCACCTCGAGGTCGCGGCTGCGGTGGAGCATCCGGTACTCGGGGTCCAGATCCAGCTTGACGGGGCGGGCCTGGATGTCGAAGCGGAAACGGGTCATGTCCCCCGCCATCTCCAGGGTCCGGTGCTCGAAGCCGTCCTTGAGGTTGACCCTCAGGTCCAGGGGCATCCTGAACAGGGTCCCCTCCTGGTCGACCTTGCCCTCGGCCGTGTAGCCACCGGCGGACTTCCGGAAGACCAGGTAGTCCACGGAAAACCGGGGCAGGTTCACGTTGTCGAGCCACTGGGGAAAGAACCAGGCGAGGTCCTTCCCATGGATCTCCGACGCCAGGCGTTGCAGGACCCCCGAATCCAGGGGCTCCTTCAGGCCGTGTTCCGCGACGGTCTTCATCAGGCGCTCGAACTCCGCCGCCCCCAGGATGCCCCGGAGCATGTAGAGCACCCAGGCGCCCTTGGAGACCACGACGGAGTGGTATTTCTCGGACCCGGGGCCCAGGCGCACCCCCCGCCGGACCGTTTCGGCATCGGCGAACTTGAGGGCGTCCACGGCACAGGCCCGCATCTCCCGGGCCAGGGCCTCCTCCCCGTCCTTCCCGGCCATGCCGAAGGCCGCCGCCAGGCGGGAGAAGCCCTCGGGGACCCAGGCGTCCGCGAGCGAGACATAACGCAGCTGGAAAAGCCATTTCTGCTGGGCAAAACGCCGGTACCCCTCCCGGAGGTGCGTTGCCGCGGCCGCGAACTCCCGCGACCGGAGGAAGACAATGCCGGGCATGCCGAAGGTCTCGCGGCACTCGTTGGACACTTCGACGACGGTGAGGCCCGCCGGCCAGGGAATGCGGGGGAAGCGTTCCTCGACGAAGGAGGCGCACGCGACGAACTTGTCCAGGGCGGCCCCTTCGTCGGGAATGTCCTTCCGCAGGGCGAAGCGGATGCGCTCCCCCCCTCCCGTCTCCTTCTCCACCACCCGGAACCGCCCCGCCACCAGGGAGGGGGACAGGGTCTCGCCGTCGGTCCGGTACAAGAAGACCGCGGCACCGCCCTCTTCGGTCTTCTCGGCGAGTTCACCCGCCGTGTACACCGTCAGCCCCGGCGGCAGGGTGACCCGGAACGCGTAGCGGCAACGGTCGAGGATATCGGAAGAGCGGGGGTACCAGAAAGCGGACGCGTAAAGCTCCACCAGGTCGGGGCTGACGAGGGAGTAGGCGTCACTCCCCACGGCCCGGTTGAAATCGAACTCGGACACGGCGAACACCCCGTGGTAGGCCACCCGGACGACCAGTTCCGTGGACGCCTCGCGCTGCGACCCGAGGTGGACGACCAGGCCGGCCGGCTCCCCCGACTCCTGGACGAAGCGCAGGGCCTCACCCTGTTCGTCGGTCACTTCCGTGGCCTCCAGGTTGCCGTTGAGCCGCAGGCCGATGAAGTTGGTCCGGTCGGCCAGGCGGACGCGGACCTCGGCAGTGGCGTCCAGCCGGCTCTCCGCCGGGGCCAGCTTCGCGTCCACGCTGACGGACAGCATATCCAACCGGGGCAGTTTATCAGGCAGGCCGGCCCGCACCACCGGGAACAGGAAACCCGTCACGAGGATCAGCAGCAGTTTACGCATTCCTTTCTCCTTCCGAGGCCGCCGGTTCCCGGCCCAGGGCCTCCAGCAGCCGCGCGGCAACGCTCTCCGGGGCCCTGCGGCTCCCGAGCGTGTCCCGGATCTCCTCCAGCTCGCCTTTCATTTTCCGGTAACGGCTCTCGGAGCGCACCACGTCCAGGAAAGCCCGGGCGGTGGTCTCCCCCGTCAGGCGTTTCTGGAGGATCTCCGGCACGATCTCGCGGTCCGCGATCAGGTTGACGATGCAGAAGTACTTGTTGCGCAGGATGATCTGACCGAGGACCCAGGTCGGGAGGGTCGTGCGGTAGACCATGATGAAGGGGGTCCCCGCCACGGCAGCCTGCAGGGTGGACGTCCCCGACTTGACGATCCCGGCGTGTGAGTTCGCCAGGCAGTTCGTGGCGTCCCCGTCGATGACCCGGAGGTCTTCTTCGCGCAAGTGCCGGGGACCGCTGTCGAACCATCGCGAGATCACCCCCTGGATTTCGGCCCGCACCGTGGCGGAAGCCGCCGGGATGACGAAGAGGGTGTCCGGCATTTCCGCCCGGATCCGCTCCAGGGCCTCGAGCAGGATCGGGAGGATGTGCTGGACCTCCTTCCGGCGGCTCCCGGGGAGAACGCTGACGAGGCAGGCCCCCTCGGGCAGGGCGTACCGCCTCCGGAAATCGTCGCGGGGCTCGATGTCCGAAACGGTGGAGAGGAGCGGGTGCCCCACGTACTCCACCTCGACACCCCGGTCCCGGTAGAGCTTCTCCTCGAAGGGAAAGATGCACATGAGCCGCGAGACGTTTCGCCGGATGACCCGGATCCGGCCCGGCCGCCAGGCCCAGACGGTGGGCGAGATGTAGTAGAGCACCTGCACCCCGCGCCGGCGGAGGAAGCCGGAGAGGGGCAGGTTGAAATCGGGGAAGTCCACCAGGAGGGCGACCCGTGTCCGCCGCCGCTTCACTTCCCGGAGGATCCCCGAGAAGAGCCGGAAGTAGTTCCCCGCCAGCTTGAAGGCCTCGATGGGCCCGATGGCGGACAGCTCGTGGATGTCGGTGAGCAGATCGACCCCGCAGGCCCTCAAGGCGTCCCCGCCGGAGCCGAAGAAACGGACGGTCCGCCCCGGACCGGCCGCGGCGAGGGCCGCCTTCACCACCTGGGAGGCGTAGCAGTCCCCTGACGCCTCGCCGGTCACCACGAGCACGTCATCGGAGGAAGTCCCGGGAGCGGGGGCGTTCAGCCCGCTGCGCGTCTCGTCCTTCTCGGGGTCTCTGCCGGACATGTCCATGAAGAGCTTCCCTTTCCGCCTTCTGAACCGGCCTGATTATAGCATGAAGGGAACCGAAGCGTTTGCACTGATTCACCCGTTGGGCTAGAATGCCCCCGCCGTCGGCCCGTCGTCGGGCCCCGGCGGAGGTACCCGGATGGTCCCGTTTTTCACGTTCGTGGGCGCGATGCTGGCGGCCCTGGCCTCCGGGGTGACCGGTCCGGACGCCCCGGGGAACGCCAGGGCCCGGATCGCCCTGACCGGCGACCTGATGTGCCACGACGCCCAGCTCCGCGGCGGGGCCCGTCCGGGCGGCGAGTGGGCGTTCGACGAGGTCTTCGCCTGCGTCCGCCCGATCCTCTCCCGCGCCGACATCGCCTCCGGCAACCTGGAGACCGTCCTGGGCGGCCGGGAGGCCCGGTACACCGGCTACCCCATGTTCAACTCCCCGGACGCGCTGGCCCTTTCGCTGAGGAGGGCTGGGTTCACCCTGCTGACCCTGGCCAACAACCACTCCATGGACCGGATGTCGCGCGGGGTCCAGCGGACGGTGACGCTCCTCGACCGATCGGGCTTTCTCCGCACGGGCTCCACGCCGCTGGTCCCTTCCCTGGCCGGGGGCCTTCTTCCCCCCTTCTTCCGGGTGGACGGCGGGGATTACCCGTGCCTGGTGGAGGTGCGGGGTGTCCGGGTGGGCGTCATCGCCTTCACGCAGCTGCTCAACTTCCCCCTCCCGCCCCAAACCACCGCCCGCACCCGGACCGACGATCCGTCCGACATCGAGGCCCAACTGGCGGCCTTCCGGGCACTCCCCCCGGACCGTCGGCCCGACGTCGTCCTGGCGGCGGTCCACTGGGGAAACGAGTACCAGGCGGCCCCGACGCCCCTGCAGCGCAAAACGGCCCGCTGGTTGGCCGAGAACGGGGTCGACGTGGTGGTGGGCTCCCACCCCCACGTCCTCCAGAAGGCCGAGTGGGTCACGGTGGACCGCGGCGGGAAGCCCGCCGAGTGCCTGGTCCTGTACTCCCTGGGGAACTTCGTGTCGGGGCAGCGGACCCCTCCCCGGGACCGCAGCGCCATCGTCTGGCTCGAGGTGGGCAGGGCCGGAGGGGGTTTGACCCCCGTGAAGCGGGCCGGCTTCATCCCCACCTTCGTGAGGGTCCGGCATGATCGGGGACGGCCGGTCTTCGAGGTCATCCCCGCCGCCGGTGCGGCCGCGGGCACGGAATCCCCCTCCCCCCCGGCTTTTCCCCGCATGCCGGAGGCGCTCGCCCGGGAAGTGGAACGGGTGCTCACCATCCCCGGCGGACGCTTCGACCGGATGGACGCCACGGTGTTCCTCTCCGGGTCGACCTACCGGGACCCCTGCCCTGCCGCCGGCGCCCCGCACCGCCGGGTCGCATCCCCATCGGCGGGAAACGCATCTGAATCAGACTCCGGCATGGCCCGGAAGAACGAACCACAAGGAGGATCCCCCTGTGCCCCGAAGCCTCGAACCCCGTCTAACGGAACTCCGGGACCGACTCGGCGATAGCCCTGTCCGGGACCTCGTCGGAGGGGTCCGCCTCCTCCGCTACCGGGTGGCTCCGGGCGCCGCCCGGCCCGTGGCGGAGCAGTACGCCCGCCTCACCGGTTTCACCCCCGCCGCGGCGTGGGAGATTCCCGCTGCCGGCCTCCGGTGCGTCGAACTGCGGTCCCCGGCCGACACTCTCTCCCTGGTGGTGGAAGAATCCCCCGGGGTCGGCGGGGACTCGATCCCCCGGCTCACGGCCATCGGGTTCGAGTGCGCCGAACCCGCCGCCGTGGCCCGCCGGGTGCGCGACGAGGGCACGGCGTTCGAGGAGGGGCCCGACCGCCTGGTCACCGCGGAGATCCCGGGGTTGGAGGCCCGGTTCGAATACCTGGCGCCCGGGGCCGGCATCCAGGGCAAAGCCTCGGCCTGGGCCCCCGTCGGGCACGTGCCCGAAGCGCCGGGTGACCTCCCCCCCGCGGCGGTGCGGGCGAACGTGGTGGACCACGTCGCCTTCCGGATCCGCCTGGAGGGGTTCGAGGACGCGGCCACCCGGCTGATGCGGCTCACCCCCTACCGCTTCTCCGAGTGCTTCACCATCGGCAGCGAGAACGCGGAAACCATGACCTTCCGCCGGGGCGACGCCCGCCCCGCCCTCGTCGCCTCCTACGGCTGGGCGGAGGATTCGGTGGTCTGGGGCTTCGTGGCCCGGCACGGCCCCCGCGTCCACCACACGGCGTTCTACACCAACGACATCGCTGCGCTCGTGACGTTTGGGCGGGAGCACGGCGTCCCGTTCACCACGCCGGGCCTGATCGGGTCCGAGGCGAGGGGGATCCTGCAGGTCTTCACCCACCCGCTGCCGGGTCACGGCGAGATCGTGGAGTACATCCAGCGCTTCCACGGCTTCCGGGGCTTCTTCGACCCCGGCAACGTCGGCGAGTTGATGGCCTCGACCCGGCCGTTCAACTGAGGCGGAAGGCTGTAGGCTGTAGGCTGAAGGCTGTAGTCCCTACGAAGTAAGATCTTTGGCAAAATGAGCAAGATTTGAGATCATCGGTGGGCTCCCACCGCTTTCAGAGCGGGGAAACCCGATGCGGGGACGGAGGAGGGAATCCCGGCAGTGTCGTCCGGCATGCCCCGGGGCTAAAATGCCCCACTGGTGCTGATCCGGTTCCGGAATCGACGTATCCGGTCTCTCGCAAAGACGCCAGGACGCAAAGCCTCGCAAAGGAATCCCCCTTTTCCGCTTCCGGCTTTGCGAGGCTTTGCGTCTTTGCGCCTTTGCGAGAGGTAAAGACCGCCTGTTTTTTTCTGGAGCGTCCGGATGATCCGTGTCCATCCGTGTTCATCCGTGGTTTCTCTCCGGTTTATCCGGGTTGGGCTGTAGGCTGTAGGTCCGGAGCATTCTCGTCGGTATCGGTATCGGTATCGGGGTCGCTATCGGGATCGGTGCCGCAATCGGTCTCGCCGTCAGAGTCCGTCTCGCGGTCGCGACCGACATCGGCCAGGTTCTTTCGCTGCGGGTGGCGATCGACGGCGACCCCGATCCCGGCTCCCGTCGCGATACCGACGGCGATGGTGATGGTGATGGTGATGGCAACGACGATACCGATGGCGATACCGATGGCGATGGCGATACCGATGGCGATACCGATAGCGATACCGATGGCGATACCGATGGCGATGGCGATACCGATGGCGATACCGATAGCGATACCGATGGCGATACCGATGGCGATACCGAAGGGAAGATTTCCGAACCTTCAGCCTAACAACCTTCAGCCTAACAACCTTCAGCCTAACAGCCTTCAGCCTAACAGCCTTCAGCCTAACAGCCTACACCCAGCGATGGCGCAAAGGACAACCCCCCCGTGACCCGAAAAGACGCGTCCATTTTCCTCCTGCTGATCCTGACCTTCCTCATCTGGTCGAACTCGTTTTTAGCCATCGCGGCGCTCCGGGAGAGCACCACGGCGTTCGAGTTGGTGGTGATGCGCTTCGTGCCCGTCGGCGTCATCAGCCTCGTGATCGCGTTCGGGTTCCACCGGCGCGAGGCCCTCCAGCTCCTGAGGGCGCACCCGGTCCGGGTAGGCGTCATCGGGCTGCTGACCGTGATCGGCTACAACTTCTTTCTCAACCATGGGATGGCCTGGGTGACCCCGGCGGCGTCCTCCCTCCTGGTCTCCCTGACGCCGCTCCTGACCCTGCTCATGGCCATGAAGTTCCTCCACGAGGCCTTCTCTCTCCGCCGGCTCCTGGGGACGCTCCTCGCCTTCGGCGGCCTGGCGGTGGTGGTCGTCTTCGGGAAGGTGGGGAACATGCCCGGCGGCGCCCTGATCCCGGCGGAGAAGGTCCCCTACGCCGTCTGCGTGATGCTGGCCTCGGTGTGCTGGTCGGTGGCGACCGTCCTCACCAAGCCCCTGATGGAGCGCTACTCCCCCGTCACCGTCAACTTTGTGATGCTCTCGGTGGGGTGCCTGCCGCTCTTCGGCTTTCTCAGCGAACCGATCCTGGCGAAATGGGGCGCCTTCTCCCCTGCGCAGCACCTGGCCCTCCTGTTCCTCTCCATCGCCTGCACCGTGGTGGCCTTCGCGCTCTGGTTCGTCGCCCTGAAGCACTGGAAGGCCTCCAACGTCACCCTCTTCGTCTACCTCAACCCGCCCCTGACGGCGGTGTTCGACTTCCTGGTGAACCGCCACGCCATCACGCCCTGGTTCGCCGTCGGCGGCGTGGTGATGCTGGGCGGGATCTTCCTGGCCACCCGGCCTAAATCGTGAGCCTCGCGCCCTTTCGGCGGCCCTTGACCTGAAAGGGACGAAAGGACCAAAAGGACATAAAGGACATAAAGGACGGCAAGGGTGGCAAAGCGGCAAGGGTGGCAAGGTGGCAAGGCGGCAAGGGTGGCAAGGCGGCAAGGGTGGCAAGGCGGCAAGACAGGCAATGCGGAATGCGTTCCGGCTTTCGCCCCCCAGCCTTCCCACGCTCGGGAACCTGTTCCGCGGCTTTCGACCACCGGCCCCGCGTGTCTCCGGGCCGGTTCTCTTTCGGCATTCAGCCGTCCTTTTGGTCCCTTTGGTCCTTTTGGTCCTTTTGTCCTTTCCCGGCAGGCTCTTCCTTCCGGCTGACGCATCAGCCTTCCACGGCAATCCACCGGGGCGTGTCGTCCTCCCCGGGACGGCCTTCCAGTCGTTCGTGGGGCCGGAAATCCGCCTTGTAGGCCATCGAGGGGCACGTCGCCACGTGGTAGCCGAGGTAGACCCAGGGCCGGCCGGTCCGCAGGGCGAGCTGGAGGTGGAAGAGGATGTTGAAGGTCCCGGGGGAGAAACGGGCGTCGTCGGGGTCGTAGTAGAAGTAGACCGCGCTCAGGGCGCCGGGGGTGATGTCCGTGAGGGAGACCGCGGCGAGACGGTCCCCGAGGTAGCAGGCGATCTCCCAGGCCACGGGCTCGGGACGGCAGAACACGCTGGCGTAAGCCTTCCCGGACAGGTCGGCCGGATCCCACCCCCGTGACGCCCGGCGCGCGTCGAACCACCGGCGGTGGAGCCGGAGGCGCTCCGCGTCGAAGCGGGGGGGGCCCAGCACCACCCGGTACGCCTCGAGCCGCCGCAACGCCCGACGGTGCCGGCGTCGGAACCGGAAGCGGTCCGCGGAGACCCGCAGCGACACGCAGGCGGTGCATTCCGGGCAGACGGGGCGGAAATAGGACGCGCCGAAGCGCCGCCATCCCCGCTCGAGCAGGATTTCGTACTCCCCGGGGGGAACCCCGGTCATCAGGCAGGTTTCGATGACGCACTCCCGGCCGGTCCCGTACGGACACGACGGCTGACTTTCGGTGACGTGAGCCAGGATTTCGCGCATGATCGGCAGGGACAGCCCGGGCGGGTCAGAGCATCCGGGTTTTCTGGTAGACGATGTCCTTGAGGAACTCTTTCAGCTCCGCGTTGTTCGGGTTCAGGGGGATGAGGGAGTTGGCGATCTCGAGGGCGTCGTCGATGCGGCGCTCGGCCACGGCGGTGCGGACCTTCTGGATCTCGACCTCCAGGAATTCCGACTTCTTCTTCTCCATGTCGAGGTTGTCGCGAAGGTCCTGGAAGGCCTTCTCGTTGGGCAGGAGCTTGAGGTTGGTCTCGAGGAGGGCCGCGGCCTCCTGGAGGCTCCCCTGTTGCGTGGCCTTCTGGATCCGCTCCACCTGGCTCGAGACGTACTTTTTCCGGAGGGCCTTCTGTAGGGTGGTCAGGGTGTCCTCGCCGGGAAACCGCTCCGACAGGCTCCGGGCCTTCTCGATGGCGAAGTAGAGCTCGCCCTTCTTCTCGATCTCGTTGATCTCCTTGAGGCCCTGCAGGAGGTCCTCCCGCTCGCGGGTCTCCTTCTCGGTCTTGATGGTCACGTAGTTGGTGTAGAGGAAGGTGTGCTCGGGGTTGGAGGCCATCATCTCGCGGATGATCTCCAGGGCCTTGTCGTAAGCCCCCTTCTCCGCCAGGCTGATGGCGTTGTCCAGCCGGGCCTCGGAATTGGCCTTGAGGTTTCGCGTGTCGAGGGACATGCGGAGGTTCTCGAGTTCGTGTTGGAGGATCTCCAACTGGACCTCGTCGCCGTAGGCGTCCCTGAGCATGGCGTAGATGTCGTACGCCTGGTCGTAGTCCTCGTTGACGATGTGCTGCCGAATCTCGGCGATGGACCGCTGGAAGGTCAGGTGGTTCTCGATGCGGATCAGGCTGTCCTCGAACTCCGGCGTCCCGGGGTACTTGTCCAGGAGCACGATGATGTATTTCTTCGCCTGCTCGTACTGCTGGGACTTGATCAGGGTTTCCACGATCTTGACCTGGTCGTCCACGAACTGCTGGAGGGCCATCAGCCGCTCCTTTTCCAGCTTGTTCTTCATCAGGAGGTTGTATTTCTCGACCAGGGGCCGGTTCTCCGCGTACTGGCGAAGGTAGGGCCGGAGGATGTCCACCGCTTCTTCCCACAGCGCCTGCTTCTCCAGGGGCTGGATTTGCTGGAGAAGACGGTCGGTTTCCAGTTTCTCCTGCTTCGTCTGCAGGTTCTTCCGGCAGGTCTGGTACTCCTTGAGGTCGCGGAACTCCGCGTCGCCCGCACCGATGTGCTTGTCGATCTCCTCCCGGGCATTTTTCTGGAGCAGCTTCTCGCCCCGGTCCATCCACTCCTGGAGGCGGGAGATCTGCTGCTGGCGCTGGGCTTTCTGCTCGCAGAACTCGTACTTCTCCCGCAGCGACGCCTCCTGGGGGAAGGCCTGAACCACCGGGCCCATGGCCGTGAGGACACCTTGCCAGTCGTTCGTCCGGACCGCCTGCTTGATGGCGGCCTGGAAGGCCTCCGAGACCCGGGCGACCAACTGCTCCAGTTTGAGCCGGAATTCCTCCACCCGCTCGAAGCGCTTCCGGCCTTCCTGGACGTGGTCGATGAAGGGGGCCCACTGACCCGACGTCAGGCTCTTTTCCGCCTCCTCCACCCAATCCTGGATCTGGGCGTAGGTCTCCCGGCGGGAGATCTCCTGTTCGAGCTGGCTGATGAGGATCGAGGACGGGTCGATCTTGAGGAGGGTTTCCATCTCGAGGCGGGCCAGCTTGAAATTGTCCTCCTCGAGGAGCTTCACGGCGTCGTGGTAGTGCTTCTGGAGCATGGATTTCTTGTCGAAACTCTCCTTCTCCACCTTCAACTGCCTGAAGAACGTCTGGAACTCGGGGTCCTTCTGGTAGAGGCGATAGTGCTCCTTCAGCAGGGTGAAGGCTTCCTGGACCTCCCCGGCCTGCGCCTTGGCCTTGCTTTGGGCGAGCAGCTCCTGGATGGAGAGCCACTGGCGCGTGTCGGAAATCCGCTGCTCCGTCGACGGGCGGGCGCCGCCGGGGGTGGAGATCTCTCCCAGGGAGGGCCCCGGCTTGGCGGCCGGGGTGCGGCTTTCCGCCGTGGGCGTGTTGGAGAGGACCAGCTCGAGCCCCTTGGCGACGAAGGACATGTCGGGGAAACGGTTGTCCCGGTCCTTGTTGAGGCACTTCAGGATGATCCGCTCCAGGTCCGCGGGGCAATCTTCCCGGATGTTCCGCGGCGGGACGGGCGGCATCTTCATGATGGCCTGGATCGTGGCGGTGATGTCCTTCTCGATGAACGGTTTCACGCCGGTCACCAGCTCGTAGAGGATGACGCCCAGGGAATACTGGTCCGCCCGGCCGTCCACCTTCTGCCCGGTGATCTGCTCCGGCGCCATGTACCCGATGGACCCCAGCAGCATCCCGGCCTGGGTGAGGGTGGAGGAGATGACGTGGGCCACCCCGAAGTCGAGGATCTTGACGGTCTCGTTCTTGCTGACGAATATGTTGGCCGGCTTGATGTCCCGGTGAACGATGTTGGCCTGGTGGGCGTAGCTCAACCCGTTGGCGGTCTGGATGCCGATCTGGGCGATCCGGGCGAAGGGCCAGTTTTTCTCCTGCTGGAGCAGGCTCTTGAGGTCGGTCCCCTCCAGGAGTTCCATGACAATGTAAGGCGCGTGCCCTTCCTCGCCCATGTCATGGATGGTGATGATGTTGGAGTGGTGGAGGTTGGCCGCGGCACGCGCCTCCAGGTAGAAGCGTTTCCGCAGGTTGGGGTCGTTGGTGAGTTCCCCCGTCATGGTCTTGATGGCCACCTTGCGGTGAAGGGTCGTGTCGAAGGCCTCGTAGATCACGCCCATGGCGCCGCGGCCAACGATTTTCTCCAGCCTGTACTTGCCCAAGACTTGCGGTTCCATACCAACCATCGCAGAAGGTCAACCTCTCGCCCATTATAGGCAAACGGCCTCCCGATGACAACCCGAAAGAAATTAAAAAACACGCCTGCACCATATTTTGTGCTAAGATCAAGCCGGGCAAAGCGAGGTCGACATGGATAACGCAAGAGAATTCATCCTCAAGGGCCTGATCCTGGACCCGTCCAGCAACACGCCCATCGTGATCCTCCAGGACGTTGCGGAAACCACCATCATCCCCATCTGGATCGGCATCTTCGAGGCCAACGCCATCGCCGTCGAACTGGAGAAGATCCAGGTCCCGCGGCCGCTGACCCACGACCTCATGAAGAACCTCCTGCAACAACTGTCCATCACGATGGAGAAAGTGGTGGTCACGGACCTCGTGGACAGCACCTACTTCGCCGAGATCCACCTCACCTACCAGGGCCGGCCCCTGGTCATCGACTCCCGCCCCAGCGACGGCATGGCCCTGGCCGTGCGGATGTCGGCCCGGATTTTCGTCTCGGAGGAGGTGATCCGCAAATCGCGGACCTTCTCCACCGCGGACAAGGAGAACCTCTCCGACGACGAACTCCAGAAGTGGCTGGAGGAGATGTCTCCCGAGTCCATGGGCAAGTACCAGATGTAATTTCCGACCCGGACAAACTGGAAAAGGAACCACGAAATACACGGAATACGCGGACAGGCTTCCGGGGCCGGGCAGGAGGTTCAAGTCAGCCCCGATTCGCCGAGCCGGATGCTCAATCCCTTCTGCTTAAACCGCTAAAAGCCTGTTTTCACCACGAACCACACGAACCATACGAACGGAGAATCCAGAATTCAGGAGGAAGAGAAAGCCCTCTGGAGGACTGGGTCGGGAGGGAAGGTGCTTCGATTGCGGTTGTCCGGGCTGGCTTTTCTGTCATGGCCTCCGCGATCCTCTTTCGGCGCGAGGCGATGTCCGGGTGGTCGCGAAGGGCGGGGTCGACCCGCTCCAGGTCAACCTTCGCCCTCCGAAGGGCGGCCGTGGAGGACCGGCCGGCCTGGCGGTCCCGTTCGGCGACCCACAGGTCGAGGTCCACGAGGTAGATGACGGCGTCCTTGTCTCCCGGGTTCAGGGTGAGTGAACGATCCAGGTTCGTCCGGGCGGCCTCCAGTTCGCCGGACGGGTCCTTCCCCTGCCGCGCCTGCCATTGCGCCAGCTGAAAATGGATCATGCCCGCCGTCCGGGGGATCCAGTACAGGTCGGCGTGCTTGACCGCCGCCCGCGCCAGGCACTCCAGCGCTTCCCGGCCGACCGATACGGGGTCGCCGAGCCCCCGGAGTACGAGGTATTCGAGCCAGACCTCGAGGATCAGCGCCCGGTTCACCAGGGATGACACCAGGTCGGGGTTGAGGGCCAGGGACTTCCGGAACGCGCCGGCCCCCTTGCGGACGTACTCCGAGGGGTCCTGCTTCCGGACAACCCTGAGGTTGGCCATTTCCATGCAGACCAGCCCGAGGTAGTCCCAGGCCCGGGCGTCCTCGGGCGCCAGGGCCAGGGCCTGTTCCACCGACCGGATCCCTCGGAGGAAGCAGGCTTCCGCCCGAACCGGGTCGCTTTCCATGCATCCCTGGCCCGTCTGCCACAAGGAAATCCCCATCAACTCGAGGGCCCTCACGTTGCGGGGGTCGACCCGGAGCAGGGACTCGCCGATGCGGATCGATTCCGCCAACTCGCGGCTCGGGTCCTCCCCCTTCCGGAAGGCCCACTCCGCGTGGTCGGCGAAGGATTCCATGAGCAGGAGATGGGCGACCGCCGAATCAGGGTCCACGTCGAGGGACCGGCGGCAGGCGGAGAGGGTGGCATGGTAGATTTCGGGGCGGAGCCGGTCCCGCTTCCAGACATCCAGGAAGAGAAGGTCGTGGTAGACCTCCGCGAGGTCGCAGAGGACCAGCCCGTCGCTCCGGGCGATGGACGCCGCTTCGAGGTAAGCCTTCTCCGCGTCGCGGTAGCCCCGCTCCGCGGCGTCGAGTTTCCCGTCCGTCTCGTCCTGCCGGGCCCGGGCCTGGAAGACGGCGCCTTGCAGGGCATTCGCCTCGTACAGCCAGGGTGTTTTCCGAACCGCCTCCCGGGCCTTGCGCAGGGCCCCGTCGTAGTCCTTGGCGAAGAAAGCCAGCAGGGCCTCCAGGTACGCCGGCGAGGCCGTCGGCATCCCGAGGCTGAGGCGGATGAACGCCGCGGCGGGGTCCCGCAACCGACGCTCCGCCGAGGCCTGGAAGGCCTCCTTCCGTTTCTTGTCCGCTATCGCCGAGAGCCGCCCCAGTTCGTCGTGGAAGAGCCGGGCGAAGGTCAGGCCCAGGGCGTAGGCGGTCTCCGGGGTCCGGTAACCGGCGGCCCAGGCGCTCTCCAGGTGCTCCCGGGCCCGGAGGTAATCGTGGAGGGCCAGGTACCCCCTCCCCAGGGCGGCATGGCCCGACCCTTCGGCCAGTCCCCCGTACCGTTTCATGTCCGCCTCGATGGAGACCAACAACTGCCGGACCAGCTTCCGCGTCGGGCGAATGTCGTGCGGGGGGAGGGACTGGGCCCGCCAGAGGATGCCCTCCGCCTGCTCCACCCGTTGGCCGAAGCGCTGGGCCAGCTCGGCCTGGAGGGCGGCGTTGCTCCGTGCATGCCACCAAAGGCCCGCCAGCACCGCCACCGCCACCAGGGAAACCACTGTCAGCACGGAAAAGGCCCGGTTTTTCCGGAGACGCCGCCCGGCCCGGTAGAGGAAACCCGCCCGGCGAGCCAGCACGGGCTCGCCGTCGAGAAAGCGCCCCAGGTCATCGGCCAGGGCCCGGGCGGAATCGTACCGCCGCTGGGGGTTTTTCTCGAGGCACTTCATCACGATGTTCTCCAGGTCGGGCGACACTTTCGGAACCAGCCGGGAGAGGGGCGGCGGATCGTCCTGCAGAAGGCGCAGCATGGTCTCCACGGGGCTCACGCCACTGAAGGGCGGTTGCCGGGCGATGATTTCGTACAGGGTGGCCCCGAGGCTGTAAACGTCGGACCGCCGGTCGACGAGAAGGGTCTCCCCTCTCGCCTGCTCGGGCGACATGTAGGCCGGGGTCCCAAGGGTCATCCCCGAGACCGTCAGGCTCTCCCCCCCCTCCTCGTGAACCAGCCCGAAGTCCACCACGAAGGGACGCCAGGAACCGTCCTCCGACTGCTCCAGCATGATGTTGGAAGGCTTGAGGTCCCGGTGGACGATCCCCCGGCGGTGGGCTTCCTGCACGGCTTCCGCCACCTGGCGGATCACCAGCGCGCGCTGTTCCAGCGTCATGGCGGGGTAGCGTTCCTTCAGCGACGCGCCGTCGATGTACTGCATGGCGATGTAGGCGCGCCCCTCCACGTCGCCCACCTCGTAGACCTTGCACACGTTCGGGTGCTCGATGTGGGCCTGGGCCCGGGCTTCCCGGAGGAACCGCGCGACCAGCTCCGCGTCGTCGGACTTGAGGAACTTGAGCGCCACGCGGCGGTTCAGCCGGGGGTCCCAGGCCCGGAAGACCGTCCCCGCCCCGCCCTCGCCGATCAGCTTCTCGCAGCGGTACCGGTCCCACCCCGGGACGGGCCAGCGGTCCTCCGTCCCCTCCCCGTCCGCCGGGGAATGCCGCGGCGTGCTGACGTAGGGGATTTCGGCGTCCGGCCTTCTTCCGGTCTCCGGCGCCCCGGCCGGGCCTTCACCGTCCGTTCTCCCGTGCCCCTGGGGACCTGTCATCGACATAGCGTGCTCCCTCGCTCTCCTTCAACGCTTCGGCTTTTCCCGCTTGGCGGCCCGTCCGCATACCGGTTTGCCGCCCGCGGCGCCCGGGGGCCGGCCTGCACCGTTTTCAACAGTCTCGGGGTCATCCGGCTTCGTCATCCCGGTTTACTCCTTCCACTGTGTCGGGGGATCGCCGACGGCCTTCATCCGCCGTCGCAGGGTTTTCCCCCGGGTTCCCCGCTTCCGACCGGCCCCGGGGGAAAGCCCAGCGACAGCCGGACCAGGGCCATCCCCGGGGTGAAGGCGCCCCGGCGGTCCCGGACCGTGAGCCGCGGTTCGACGACGGGGAACCGGCCGCCCCGCGAAAGCTCCGATGGATAGTCCGCCTGCCGCCCGGCGGCGAACACGCAGATCCCCATCGGTTCGCCCTCCCGGAAACGGACTTCCCGGCGCCGCAGCGGCAGGAGGCCCGCCCCCCGGAAAGCGGCCTCCACTCGGGGGATGCCCTCCCGGGCGAAAACGCAGGCGAAAACCCCGCCGGGCGCCAGGAGCCGGCCCGCCGCGCCCGCGTAGTCCTCCACGCCCCCCCGGAGTTCGAAGCGGGCCGGGTGCGTCTGGGGGTGCGCCGCCTCGGTGTGGGTGCCGGGCGCCCAGTACGGCGGGGAACCGAGGACCAGGTCGAAGGGGCCCTCGTCCGCGAAGAGGCCCGGGTCCCGCAGGTCGCCCTCCTCCAGCCGGAACCGCCCGTCGAGGCCGTTGTACGCCGCCGACTTCCGCGCGAGCCGGACGGATTCGGCCTGTGCCTCCACGGTGCAGACCCGCGCCCCGGGGCACCGCCAGGCCGCCGCCAGGGCCACGCTGCCGATGCCGGACCCGAGGTCGGCGATCCGCTCCGCCCGCGGGCAGGCGGAGGTGCCGTACCACGCCGTCAGGAGGTCGTCCAGGGAGTAGCGGTGGCCGCCGCGGTACTGGAAGATCCGCCAGTGCCCGCAGATCCGGTCGAGGGTCTCCCCCGGCCCGGGCTCGATCCCGCCGGGAGGCCGCGGCCCCGGCCGAACCCACCCGTGAAGCCACCCGTTCCCGGACCGGTCCGGCTCCCCGCCTGCGCAATCCGCTGCCCGATGGTGATCAGCCGCAGTCTTCATGACGTGATTGTAAGGGACGCACGCGCCCGGATCAAGCGCGAATCCGATCCGATCAGAACGGACTCGGGCGATCACCTCCGGCCCCCTCCCCGGTCGATGCCCCCTTCCCCGCCCCCGTCCCTTTGGTCCTTCTGGTCCCTTTGGTCCTTTTGTCCTTTCCTTCCCCATTCCCGTAAAATTTCCGTGGAGTTCGCGGGCTTCGTGGTTAAAATAGTCTTGTGGAGGCACAAAAATGGTCATCCGGGTGAACGTCGTCGGCATGTTGCAGACCCCGAACGGGAAGAAGGACTTCGAGGTGGAGGTCCCCGAGGGGAAAACCGTCCTCGACCTGCTCGAGACCATCGGGTTCCAGCCTCGCCACATCCCCCACATCCTGACCACCGTCAACGGCCGACTTCGCCATCGGGAGCACGTCCTTGCCGTGGGCGACGCGGTGGAACTCTCCATCCTGCTCGGGGGCGGGTGAACCCTTCCGAAGCTTCTTTCCCCTCCACTTCCCTGTGGTATAATCCGCTTTCGGTGCCGGAACCTTCCCCTAAGAGGCCTTTCAACCCATGACAAGTGTTTTTCCCGGCTCCCGCAAACCCATTGAACGGCGAGGTCCCGTTTCCACGTCCGGCGCGGCGGGCGGTGCTTCCCGGCCCCCTGCCGCCGGTGTTCCGGCGTGCCTCCGCCGGCCGTGGCCGGCCGTGCTCGCGCTGCTGGTCGGCACCGTTCTCCCGGCGGCCGTGGCGACCCCGACATCCCCCCGGCTGGAACTGATCGAGAAGGAGAACCTCCGGACCGGCTACGGCGTGAAAGCCGTGCGCATCAGCCCCGACGGCAGCCGGGTCTACTCCGTCAACCTCGAGGAGATGAACGTCTTCGAGTTCGACCGGCGGACCCGGCGACTGCTGCGCCGCATCGACTTCACGCCACACCCGGGCCGGGGCTACGACTACCAGAAAAAGGTCGCCATCGACTCCTTCGAGGAAAAGCCGGTGGAGTGCTGCTTCTCCCACCGCGGGCGCATCCTGTGGCTCTCGCTCCACAACGGCGCCGGCGTGGTGGCGTGGGACCTCGTCAACACCGAGACGGCCGTCCCCGGGCGCCCCTTCAAGGAGGTTACCCTGACCGACGCCGTCACGGGCAACAAGCGCAAGGCCCGCCTCCTCTTCATCCCGACGGGGAAAACACCCAAGGTCCTCGTCGCGAGCCGGGACGGCCGTTGGCTCTTCGTCTCGAACTGGCACTCCCACTCCCTCACCGTCGTCGACATCGCGTCCGCCGACCCCTCCGGGTGGGCGGTGACCCGCACCCTCACGGGTTTCGCCACTCCCCGGGGCATGGAAGTCTCCCCCGACAACCGCCTTCTCTACGTGGCCGAGATGGGCAGCGACCGCATCAAGGTGCTCGATCTTCCTTCCGGCAAACTCCTCCGGACGATCCGGACCGGGGTCAACCCCCGGCACCTGACCGTCTGGGGGAAAGTCATGTACGTCTCCCTCAACCTCGGTGCCCGGCTTCTCAAGCTGGACCTCGCCACCGAGCAGGTCCTCGCCTCGGTCCGCACGGCCGCATCCCCCAGAACCGTGGCCGTGAGCAACGACGGCCGGGTGGTTTTCGCGGTCTGCTACACCACGTGCGTTCTCCAGGCCTTCGCGGGTTCCGATCTGTCCTTCCTGGGGGAGTGGCCGGCCCAGAAGGGCACCGTGGCCGTGGACACCTGGCAGGAGGGGGGCGTCCTGGAGGCGTGGGTGGGCAACTACGCCGCCGGCAGCCTCATCGTCTACCGCTTCGGGGCCCTGCCGTGAGCCACCCGAAACCCCGGAAGAACCTGGGGCAACACTTCCTCACCGACCGCAACATCCTCCGGAAGATCGCCGACTTCGCCGGCGTGGCCGCGGGAGAGCCCGTCGTCGAGGTCGGCCCCGGCACCGGGACGCTGACGGAGGTCCTGCTGGAGCGGGGATGCCGCGTCCTCGCCCTCGAACTGGACACGGCGCTGGCGGAGGGCCTCCGGGGCCGGTTCGCCGGAGAGCCCCGGTTGACGGTGGAGAACCTCGACGCGGTGAAAGTCGACCTGGGCGCCCTGCTGGCACGGCACGGGATCACCACGCCCGTCCGGGTGGCGGGGAACTTCCCCTACAACGTCGGGACGGGGATCGTCCGGAAGCTGATCCCCCTCCGCGGCACCGTGTCCTCCGTCTGCGCCCTGCTGCAGGAGGAGGTGGTCCGCCGGATGAGCGCCGGCCCCGGCTCGGACGACTACGGCTACCTGACCCTGGACTGCCGCTACCACGCCGAGGTGGCCCAGGGGTTCAAGGTCCACCCGGGCTCCTTCTACCCGCCGCCGAAGGTGGATTCGCGCACGGTCCGCCTGGACCTCCGCCCGGCGCCCCTGCTGGACCCCGACGCGGAGCGCGCCTTCTTTCACCTGGTCAGCCGGGGCTTCCTCCACCGGCGGAAGATGCTGGCCGGCTCCCTCGCCTCCGGCGCCGCGGGGGCGGCCACCTGGAAGGCGATCCTGGCCGAGGCGGGGATTGACGGGGCCGCCCGCCCGGAGACGGTGGGGTTCGACGCGTGGCTGCGGTTGTCGCAAACCGCGGCCCGAAGCCTTCCGGCGATGGTTTTCAGGAACGGGCGGCACGGGCCGGACGGGGGGCGGGCATGACGGGCCGTGAGCGGATGCGCCTCCTCATCGAGCGCTTCCGGGCGATCGACCCGGACCCCGCGTGCGAACTGCGGCACGAGGACCCCTTCCAGCTCCTCGTGGCCACCATCCTCTCGGCCCAGTGCACCGACGAGCAGGTGAACGCCGCCACCCCCGGACTCTTCGCCGCCTATCCCGACGCGAACGCCCTGGCGGAGGCCCCGATCGCGGAACTCGAAAGGCTGGTCCACTCCACCGGGTTCTACCGGCACAAGGCCCGGCACATCCGCGAGAGTGCCCGCCGTATCCGGGACGCGTTCGGCGGAAGGGTCCCCGACCGGATGGAGGACCTGCTCTCCCTCCCCGGCGTCGCCCGGAAAACCGCCAACGTGGTCCTGGGGAACGCCTTCGGCGTCGAGGACGGCATCGTGGTGGACACCCACGTGCTCCGCCTCTCCCGCCGGCTCGGGTTCACCAGTTCCCGCGACCCGAAGCGGGTGGAGAGGGACCTCGAGGCCGTGACGCCCCGCGAACACCGGATCGCCCTCTCCCACTGGCTGATCCGTCACGGCCGCCGGACCTGCAGGGCCCGCCGGCCGGCCTGCACAGACTGCCTTCTCGCCGACATCTGCCCGAAAACGGAGGTCCCGACGTGAAACGCCGCATCAACGCCCACTATTTCTTCTTCGGCCTCCTGGCCTTCTTCCTGTACTACTTTTACGCGGTGGCGAAGCCGTTCCTCCCCATCTTCATCTGGGCGGCCATCGTGGTGGTGACCCTCTACCCGGTCTACGAGAAGGTCCTGAAATGGACGAAGGGCCGGAAGAGCCTCTCGGCGTTCATCACCCTGGTGGGCTTCGTCATCGGGCTCATCATCCCGCTGATGGTCCTGTGCTCCATCCTGGCCCGCCAGGCCTACATCCTGGTGGACAACATCTCGAAGAACGGGATCCCCAAGGAAATCATGAATTTCTGGACCCACCCCCAGGTGATCCAGGTCCGGAAGACCCTCAACATTACCGAGGACAGCCTCCACGAGGCCGGGAAGGCCGTCTTCAATTTCCTCTACCAGCAGGGGACGATCCTGGTGTCCACCCTGCTCCAGTCCCTGCTGCAGTTCGCCCTCATGCTCATCGTGGTCTACTACTTCTTCAAGTTCGGCGACGAGATCGTGGATTGGGTCCGGGAACTCCTCCCCTTCCGCGAGAAGCAGGAAGACCGCTTCATGAGCCGGATCTCCGACGTGGTCCGCGCCACCATGACGGGCAACTTCATCACCGTGCTCCTCCAGGGTTTCCTGGCGGGGGTCGGCTTCCTCATCCTCGGGTTCTCGTCCCCCCTGGTCTGGGCCGTCCTGACGGCCTTCGCCGCCCTGGTGCCCGCCATCGGCGCGGCGCTGATCTGGCTCCCCACGGCCCTCTACCTGCTCTTCGCCGGGCAGACCTGGCAGGGGATCTTCCTGGGCCTGTGGGGCCTCATCGTCCTCGGCATGATGGACAACGTCATCAAGCCCATGATCATCCAGGGGAAGATCAAGCTGCACTCGGCGGTGATCCTCTTCAGCCTCATGGGCGGCATCTCCGCCTTCGGCATCGCGGGCTTCGTCCTGGGGCCCCTCATCGTCTCGCTGACCTTCGCCCTGCTGGAACAGTACCGGGAGAGCTACTCGCCCAAGGATCCCCTCCCGGAGATCGGCGAAGAGACCGCCCGAAAGATCCACGAGGAGTGGTCGCCGTCGGACGGGTCCGGCGGAGGGACCGGGGCGGAACCAGGGAAGAAAATGCCCTCGAGTCCGGAGCGTAAGGAATAGGTACGTTAACGTTTGCGCTTTTTCCAACAAGTTGTCTTTTTCCGGAATATCCGGCACCGCAGCCTGCAAGGAGGTCTGAAGAACATGAGAATCCGGAAAATCCTGGAGATCGCCATTCCCGCCCTGGTGATGCTCGCGGCCGCCGTGGCCTATTTCCCCATTCTGAGGCTTTACCACGCCGAGGCGGAGAAGAGCAAGACACCCCTGGAGGCGGGGAAACCCAACCCCGCCGCCTGCCTCGATATCTCGGCGTCCGTCTTGTCCGTCGACCCCTCCAGGAACGAAATGGCCCTCCGCCTGAAGTTCGAGCCCCAGGGCAGCCTGCTGGCCGAGGACAAGTTCAGCCTGGCAAAGGACCTGACCCTCTTCGTCAACAACGCGTCCGGAAACCCCGAGCGGCTCTTCCGGAAAGGGAAACCGATGAGCCCGCTGGACGTCACGATCAGCCTCTACGACGGCTTCCCCACCGACTACCCCTTTGACTCGTACACGGCCGACCTTGAACTGAGCGTTTCGACCCCGTCGAAGACGGAACCCGGCGAGGAGGACAGTGTGCCCGTGGTCGTCCGGATGACGACGATCGTGCACGGGTTCAGGATCGACGCGTCGGTGGATTCCGATAACCCGACCGAGGGAGCCTTCCTTTCCTTCGACGTTGAGCGCTCCACCACGACGGTTTTCTTCGCCGTCTTCGTCATGGTGGCCCAGTGGTTGCTGGCGCTGTGCGTACTGGCCTGGGCCCTGAGCGTGCTGATCCGGGGACGCCGGATCGAGGCGACCCTGTTCGGGTGGGTGGGCGCCATGCTCTTCGCCTTCCCGGCCCTCCGCAACGCCGTGCCCGGGGCGCCGCCCATCGGGTCCCTGACCGACTACCTGGCGTTCTTCTGGGCCGAGGGGATCGTCATGTTCTCCATTGTCATCCTCATGTACTGCTATCTCAGCCGCCCGCTGAAGTGAGGTGACCCCGGCCGCCCCCCCATCCCTTTCAAGCATTTTCTGATGCGGTCGCCCAAAGTCGCGCCGCCCTCCCTGGCGACCGACGGGCAGAGGATTTGCATCACTCGGGATCCATCACCTCCGCGTGTTTGCCATCCGGTCCTTCTCCCGCCCCGGTCCCCTTCCTCCCACCTCCGATCTCCTGTCGCCCGACTCCTGAGCTTTGGCCACTGACTTCTGAATTCTGTCTTCTTCGTTCGTGTGGTTCGTGGTTCAATTTCCGTGGATTTCGCGGTTGCCCGAGCCGTGTCCATCCGTGGTCATCCGTGTTCACCCGTGGTCCCGCCCGCCCCTGAGAACCGTGTGGATGAATCCGTCAAGGAGTGATATAGTGAGGGCAATTCTACGGAGGGGTCGAAAACCCATGGATTTGAATCCCGATCAGCTTCTTCCCATCCCCCCGCACTTCGACGAGGCGAAGGCGGACCGGATCTGGGGGGTCCCCTACCAGCAACGGGCCGGGGAGGCCGAGGCCTGGGCGGCGGCCCACGGCATCCCCCCGGCGTCGGCGGACACGGAGCGCGTCTGCCTCTTCGTCATCGACCTCCAGGTCACCTTCTGCATCCCGGGGTGGGAACTCTTCGTGGCCGGCCGGTCCGGCCGGGGGGCCGTGGAGGACAACGTCCGGCTCTGCCGGTTCATCTACCGCCACCTCCACCGGATCACCGAGATCGTCGCGACCCTGGACACCCACACGGCCCTCCAGATCTTCCACCCGGCCTTCCTGGTTGACCGGGAGGGAAAGCACCCGGGCCCGGTGACGCCCATCCCCCGGGACGCCCTCGAGGCGGGCGAGTGGAAGGTGGACCCGGACGTGGCCCGCTCGCTGGGCCTCGGCACCCCGGAAGAACTGGACGCCCACCTGCTTCACTACGGCCGCCAGCTGTCCCGGGGCGGGAAGTACACCCACATGGTCTGGCCCTACCACGCCATGCTGGGGGGCGTCGGCCACGCCCTGGCGCCGGTCGTGGAAGAGGCCCTCTTCTTCCACGCCCTTGCCCGCAAGAGCCAGACCCGCTTCGAGATCAAGGGGCAGCACCCCCTCACCGAGCACTATTCCGTCCTGGGGGCCGAGGTGGACCGCCGCTCGGACGGGAGCCCCCTCGGCGCGAAGAACGCGGCGCTCGTGGAGCACCTGCTCGGCTTCGACACCGTGGTGATCGCCGGGCAGGCGAAGAGCCACTGCGTGGCCTGGACGGTCCAGGACCTCCTGGACGAGATCGGCGCCCGCAAGCCCGGTTTCGAGCGGCAGGTCCGCCTCCTGAAGGACTGCTGCTCCCCGGTGGTGGTGCCGGGCGTGGCGGACTTCACCGACCTGGCCGCCGCCGCCTTCCGGGGTTTCCGGAAAGCCGGGGTCCGGGTCGTGACGTCCGAGGACCCCTGGGGTGCCTGACGCCCGCGGAGGAGAGCCATGAAACCGACCAACCCCCTGGTGGACCCGCTCCTGACCGACCTCTACGAGGTCACCATGGCCTACGGCTACTGGAAGCACGGCCGGCACGAGGAACCGGCGGTCTTCGACCTCTTCTTCCGGCGGAACCCCTTCGGGGGCGAGTTCACCATCTTCGCGGGGCTCGAGGAGATCCTCCGCTTCGTGAAGCGCTACGCCTTCTCGGCGGAACAGGTGGACTACCTCCGGGGCATCCTCCCCGCCGCCGACCCGGGCTTCTTCGACTGGCTGGGCCGGGCGCGCCTGGACGGGGTGACGATCCACGCCGTCCCCGAGGGGACCCTGGTCTTCCCCCGGCTCCCGCTGCTCCGGGTGGAGGGCCCCCTGGGCGTGACGCAGCTGCTGGAGACCACCCTGCTGACGCTGGTGAACTACGCCAGCCTGATGGCCACCAACGCCGCCCGGTTCCGCCAGATCGTGGGGGAGTCGAAGACCCTGCTGGAGTTCGGCCTGCGCCGCGCCCAGGGGCCCGACGGCGGGGTCTCCGCCTCCCGCTACGCCTACCTGGGGGGCTTCGACGCCACGTCCAACCTCCAGGCGGGCCGCCTCTTCGGCATCCCGGTGCGCGGCACCCACGCCCACGCCTTCGTCCAGTCCTTCAAGTCCCTCGGGGAACTCCCCTCCACGCGGCTGAAAACCCGGGCGGGCGAGGAGGCCGACCTGGCGGCGGCGGCCCTGGCGGTCCGGGAACGGCTGCGCTTCGAGCACACCAACGAGGGCGAGCTGGCCGCCTTCGTCGCCTACGCCCTGGCCTTCCCCGCGTCCTTCCTGGCCCTGGTGGACACCTACGACACCCTCAACTCCGGCGTCCCCAACTTCGTCTGCGTCGCCTTCGCCCTCATGGACTTCGGCTACGCCCCCCTGGGCGTTCGGCTGGACTCGGGCGACCTGGCCTTTCTCTCCAAGGCCACCCGGAACATCTTCGCCACCTGCGGCGAGCGGATGGGGAAGGACGTCTCCGGGCTGAAGATCGTGGCGTCCAACGACCTGGACGAGACCGTCCTCCTTTCCCTCCAGAACGAGGGGCACGAGATCGACACCTTCGGGGTGGGGACCCACCTGGTGACGTGCGAGAGCCAGCCGGCGCTGGGCTGCGTCTACAAGCTGGTGGAGATCGGCGGACAGCCCCGGATCAAGCTCTCCCAGGACGTCCAGAAGGTCACCATCCCCGGGCGGAAGGAGGCCTACCGGCTGGTGGGGCACAAGGGCTACCCCCTCCTCGACCTGCTGATCCAGGCGGGGGAGGCGCCGCCGCGGCCCGGCGCCCAGATCCTCTGCCGGCACCCTTTCGAGGAGAAGAAGCGGGCCTTCGTCACCCCCGCCCGGGTGATCCCGCTCCACCAGCGCGTGTGGGCGGAAGGCCGACGCCTGCAGCCGGAGCGTCCCCTGGGGGAGATCCGGAGTAGCGTGCTCGAGCAGCTCGCCGCCTTCCGCCCCGACCACCTCCGGCTCCTGAACCCGACCCACTACAAGATCTCGGTGAGTGAGCGCCTCTACGACTTCATCCACCGCTTCTGGCTCGAGGAGTCCCCCGTGCCGGAGCTGGAGTGAGCGGATGGCCCGGGGCCATCTCCAGCAGACCCTGCCGTCCGGCCGTCCTTTGGGTCGTTTCGGTCGTTTTGGTCCTTTCGTCCTTGAACACCCCGCGTTCTCCCATCGCCGCCCCCGAGGGCGCGCCACCGTCGCGGGGGAGCGGTTCAGCCGCCGACGGGGTAGTCGAAGGCGAGGGTCTTCTGCAGGGTGGTCATCTGGGTCAGGGCCTGCTTGAGCGTGGTGATCTCGCTGTGGGACAGGGTCTTCAGGTCCACCAGGTTGCCCGCGGCCAGGCCCGAGGCCAGGCGTTCCGACTGGACCCTCAACCGCAGGCCCATGATCAGTTCCAGGGCCTGGGCCAGTTCCTCGTACCCCGACCGGCTCAGGAGGCCCGCCTCCTGCAGCCGGCGCAAGCGGGCGCCGGTGGCGGTCTCCGGGAAGCCGTTCCGGAGGGCGTAGAGCCGGGCGTAGCTGACGATGGGGCCCAGCGCCTCCTTCAGGTCGAAGTGCTTTTCGCGGTGCGGGCCGCTCCCCGCCAGGATGGTGCCGAAGAAGCCGAGGGGCGGTTTCTGCTGGAGGGCCGTCCGGGCCAGGTGGCCCAGAAACGACGGGTTCTCCGTGATCTCGGCGGCCACGTGGGCGCGGAGGGCCTCGGCCAGCGCCGGCTCGCCGTGGATGCACCGGAAGTCGACGAAGGTGCAGAACTCCACGACGTTCTTCGGTTCGCCCATGGAGATCCAGCGGGAGAAGTGCCGTTTCCAGCCGTCCAGGGACTGGCACCACCGCGGGTTCCGGGCCATCATGTCGCCGGGGCAGGCCGGGTAGCCCGCCAGCTCCAGCCCCGTGCAGACCCGCGCCCCCAGCTCCAGGAACCAGGTCATCACCTCGGCGGCCTTCCCCTCGGGGGGGGTCTCGTAGAGGATGGCGTTGTCCTGGTCGGAGATCAGGGTCTGCTCCTCCCGCCCCCCGCTTCCCAGCACCACGAAGGCGAAGCGGGCCGGGGGCTCACCGAGGTCCCGGACGGCCAGTTCGACCAAGCGGTCGGCGATGGCGTCGTTGAGCGCGGTCACCGCCCAACTGACGTGCCGCGACCGGATTCCCCCCTCCACCATGGCCTTCACGGTGGCGGGCAGGCGCTCGCGGTGACGGGCGATCTGCTCCACCCGCTCCGCCTCCCGGATGGACCGGGCCAGGAACAGGAGCGGGTAGCGGTCCAGCTGCAGGAGGTCGCGGCGGCGGAGCAGCCCCACCACGGAACCCTGGTCGTCCCGCACCGCGAGGTAGCGGACCCCCCGCTCGCTCATCAGCGTGAAGGCTTCGAAGCCCCGGGCGCCGGAGGACACCGTCAGGAGGGGGGACGTCATCACCTCGAACACCGGCCGGTCGGTGCCGGTCCCCCGGGCCACGACACGTTCCCGCAGGTCCTGGTCGGTGAAGATCCCGATGGGCTCGCCGGCCGGGCCCTTCACCAGGATGACGCCCAGCCCGTGGCCGGTCATGAGGAGGGCCGCCTGGGCCACGGTGGTCTGCAGGCCCGCGGAGACCGGCTCGCGCATGAACTGGGTCACCGGCTCCTCGAGGAACTGGAAGGGGGACTGCAGGTCGGCGATCAGGGCCTCCCGCTCCGTGGTTTCCTTCTGCCGGGCGGTGACATCCTCGGCCACGGCGTCGCAGTACCTGGGTTCGCCGCTTTCGCTCCGCACCAGGGTGGCCGAGATGGAGACGGGGGTCCCGCCCCGCTCGAGGGCGAGGTGCAGCACCCGGTCCCTCACCTCGCCGTTCTCCACGAGGTCCCGCCGGAAGTCCTCGAGCGCCTCGGGCGGGGAAAGGGCCTCGGACAGGCTCCCGTGAAAGCCGCCCCCGGCGCCGGAGAGGCCCAGCATCCGCACCGCCGCCGCGTTGGCTTCGAGGACGGGCAACCCGCGGTCGTCCATGGCGGCGCGGAAGATCCCCACGCGGAGGTTCTCGGCCACGGCCCGGAACCGGGCCCGGCTCTCGTCCAGCGCCGCCTGAACCTCCTTGTGCGGGCTGAGGTCGCGGATGTTGATGATGAAGCCCTCCCGCTCGCCGATGCGGATCGGTTCCGGGGAGAGCAGGGCGTCGAGGGCGGTGCCGTCCTTCCGGATCAGCCGGGCCTCGCGGGGTTTCAAGGCGTCGGCGCCGCCCTGGAAGGACGCCACCCACTCCGCGGCGGTCCCCGGGGCGTTTCCCTCCAGGACCAGGGCCTCGTCGAGTTCCATCAGGGCCCACTGGGCCTCGGTGTAACCCATCCACTCCAGGAAGGTGGGGTTGGCGAAGATGCAGCGGCCGTCCAGGACCAGCAGGGTCCCCTCCTGGGCGGCGTGAACCAGGGCGCGGTACTTCTCGTGCGACTCCCGGAGGGAGTCCTCCGCCTGGAGCCGTCTCCGCTCGCTGCGGAAACTCTGCTGGGCCACGAAGAGCAGGAGCAGGGCGATGACGACGGCCACCACCACGGAGACCCGGATGACCTTCCCGGTCAGGGCCTCCATCTCGGCCTGGACGTCCTCGATGTAAAGGCCCGTCCCCACGATCCAGCCCCAGGGTTCGAACAGCTGGACGTAGGACTGCTTGGGCGCCAGCCGCCCGGCGTCGTCCTTCCACTGCCACCAGTACTGGATGACCCCTTCCCGCCGCGCTTTCACCAGCCGGACCGCCTCCACGAAGAGCCGGTTGCCGTGGGGGTCCTGGTAGCCGGTCAGGTCCTGCCCCTCGAGTTCGGCCCGGTAGGGGTGCATCACCATCCGGGGGTGCAGGTCGGTGATCCAGAAGTAGTCCTTGCCCTCCTTCCCGTAGCGAAGGAAACGGACCCGTTCGGCGGCCGCGGCCTGGGCCGCCGAACGGGTGAGCCGCCCCGCGGCCTCGTCCTCGTGGTACTCCTGGAGGATGCTGCAGGCCGAGTGGGTCAGCTCCCGGATCATCTCCCGCTTCCGGGCCATGAGCCCCTCCTCGAACGCGGGGATGACCCAGGCGAAGAAGGGGACCACGAACAGCCCGATGGCCAGGACCGTCGGGAGGAGGATGCGCACGAGAAAACGCCGCCAGTCCAGCTTGACGGGGTTGCGCGCCCGGGTGGCCACGGGGGGCGCCGGCCGCCGGGGCGGGACGTCGGGGGAGACCAGGAGGGAATCCCGGAATGTTCGCCAAGTCTCCAGCGGCATGTTGACGTACTGGCCCGAGAGCGTGGGGTGATCCTGAGTGTGGAAGTCGCTGCCGCCGCAGACCGTCAGGCCGAGGTCCCGGGACAGGTCCAGGAGCGTCTGGATCTCGGCGGGTGCGCAGGGGCCGTAGATGGCCTCGATCCCGTCGAGGCCGAGCGCCTTCAGGCCGGACAGGATTTCCCGCAGTTTTTCGACGTCGCGTTCGAGTTCGAAGGGGTGCGCCAGGAAGACCCGGCCCCCGGCCTGGTGCAGAAGCCGGATGGCCGCCTCCATCTCGGTCTCGCCCGACGGGGCCCCGTTCCGGGGGCGCTCCGGCGACGCCTGGGCCACCCGGGCCCGCTCCAGCGCCTCGGCAAGGGCCGGGGACGCGGGGTCGAAACCGTAGGCCAGCAGGTGGGCGTCCCGCTTGGCGAAGGGGACGCCGATCTCCACGCCGGTCACGCTGCTGGCCCCGTGGCGGCTCAGGGTCTCCCGGAACCGGGCCAGCCCCTCGACCGTGTTGTGGTCGGTCAGGGCGGCGTACCGGACGCCCCCCCGGGCCAGCCAGGCCGCGAGGGCTTCCGGCGAGAGCTGCCCGTCGCTCAGGTTGGAGTGGCAGTGCAGGTTGACCTTGACCAGCGTCATTCCGTTTTCCTTCGAACCGCTTCTCCCTTTCCGTCCGGCCGGACGCGGGCACTCGCCCGCCGCCGGCCGGCGGAAGCGTGCCTACCGGTCTTCCGGGGAGACCACCTTGCGGGTGGTGAACAGGGAAACCACCACCAGCGCCAGGAGGCTGAGGGGGATCGAGACGATCCCCGGGTTGTCGATGGGGATGGGGGCGGTGGCCGGGTCCAGGCCGTACTGCTTGTACAGGCTGGGCGAGAACAGGATCAGGCCCAGGGAGCTGAGGACGCCCGTGGCGATGGAGGCCACGATCCCCTTGGCCGTCGTCCGCTTCCAGAAGAGGATCATGATGACGGCGGGCAGGTTGGCCGAAGCGGCCACCGCGAAGGCCAACCCCACCAGGAAGCTCACGTTCTGCCCCTTGAAGAGGATGCCCAGGAGGATGGCCAGGACGCCCACCACGAGGGCCGCCATCCGCCCCGCCTTGACTTTCTGCCGCTCGTCCATCTGGATGCGGGCGAAGCGGTCCATGAGGTCGTGGGCCACGGCGCCGGAGGCGGCGACGATGAGGCCCGCCACCGTCCCCAGGACCGTGGCGAAGGCGATGGCCGAGATGACGGCGAAGAGGAAGGTCCCGAACGACAGGGCCAGCAGCGGCGCGGACATGTTGTTGTCCTGCAGGTTGACCACCGTGCTGGTCATGGCCCCCAGGCCCATGTACAGCGTCAGGATGTAGAAGAACCCGATGGCCGCGATGGCCACGATGGTGGACTTGCGGGCGCACGCCGGGCTGGGGACGGTGTAGTAGCGGATGAGGATGTGCGGCAGGGCGGCGGTCCCGAAGAACAGGGCCAGCATCAGCGAGATGAAGTCGAGCCGCTCCGCCAGGGACCCTTCCACCTTGAACTTGACTCCCGGCCGCATGATCTTGGGCCCCGGGACCAGGTAGGGGTAGTGCACCGTCACCGCGGCGCCGGAGGCGTCGTCGAACTTCTGCGTCTTCCAGAGCTGGATCCGGCTGTCCTTGTCGCCGATCTTCGCCAGGAATTCGAAGGGGTTGAGGCCCCCCGTGGTCGCCTCGGGACCCGACTTCCCGCCTATTACCGCCATATTGCTCACCAGGCGGAGTTTGCCGTTTTCGACCCCGTTGACCACCTTGGGCCGGCCGGGGGCCTGGATCTCCCACTGGGTCTCCACCAGGCAGGGCTTGCCGTCCCGCTCGGATTGGATCCACCAGGAGGACTTCCCTTCGCGGGCGAGGCGGACGAAGGTCACGGTCTTGACGGCCTTGGTCTCCTCGACGGCCCACGACGGGTCGGCGGGGACCGGGGCGCCGTCCGCCGATTCGATGGGGATCACCTGGGGCGGATGGAAGGGGACCTTCCCGCCCTGGTCGGGGGCGGTGGACAAGCCGCGCACGAGGACCGCCACCACCATGACCAGGCTGAAGACGATGAGCAGGGCCCCCTTGATGAACTGCACGTAGGTGGTGGAGGTCATCCCCGCCGTGGCGACGATGACGATGACCACGGCCCCCACGATGACCACCCCCGCGGCGTGGGGCAGGCCCAGGAGCGGTTCCACCAGGACCCCGGCCCCCACCATCTGGGGGATCAGGTAGCAGATGGACACCACGAGCGTGCTGATGGCCGCCAGCAGCTTGATCCCGCGGCTGTTGAACCGGGCGTCGATGGCGTCGGTGAAGGTGTACTTTCCCAGGCGCTTCATGGGCTCGGCCACCACGAAGAGGGCCACGATCCACCCGGCCAGGAAGCCGATGGAGTAGAGGAAACCGTCGTAGCCCACGGTGGCGATCATGCCGCAGATGCCCAGGAAGCTGGCCGCGGAGAGGTAGTCGCCGGCGAAGGCGATCCCGTTGACCGACCAGTGGATCTGCCCCCCGGCGGCGTAGTAGCCGCTGGCGGACTTGGTCTTCCGGCCGAAGTAGAACGACAGGCCCAGGACGAACGCGACGAAGGCGAAGAAGATGGCGATGGTCATGTCAGCGCTCCTTTCCCTCGGGGCCGGCCTCGAGGGCCTTCTCCCGGGCGGTGCACATGCCGTTGTAAACCAGGGCGAGGATCAGCGCGAAGACGATGAGGAAGAATCCGTAGGCCACCGAGACGTTGAGGCCCAGGAAGGCTTCCGCCTCCATCAGGTTCGGGCTGATGACGTTGACGGCGACGAAGCCTGCGTAGATGAGGGCGTAAACGAAGAACATCCAGATCCCGATCCGCGTCTTGTAGCCCGACGCCGGGTCCCGTCCGCTCTGCTTGGCTGGTTCGTGGAACATGACCACTCCTTGGGGGTGTATTTTGTCTTCCTGCATATACAAAAGCCCCGGCGGTCGCAAGGCCGCCGGGTATTCCGTTTCGTTCCTTTCCGGCTTCTTGAAGGACACAATCCCGAGGTCGGGCCTTTATATCACGGTTGGCAAGGATGTACAGAGATTTTTTTGGGTGATCACCCTCTGAAGCGCCCAGGTTCCCAACGGGGGAGGCCCGGCTATCCCTCCACCTCTCCCCGACCCCTCCACCCGCGCCGGGACGGCGCGTGCAAACTTCGCGGTTCGTACGCGTCGTCCCGACGCGGACGCTGAAGCTGCGGCTTACTCTAATCCTCCTCTCCCCCGCCCCCGCGCCGGGACGGCGCGGGCGAACCTTGCGGGACCCTGAAGAAGAAAACACTGCCGGGCCCGTCGGCGGGCCGGCGGAAACCGACCCGCCCGCCGTGGGCTTCCACCACCATCTTGGCGATGGCGAGGCCCAGGCCGGACCCCTGGGAGATCCCGGGCTTCAACTGGGAGTACTTTCGGAACAGGAGCGGTTCCTCCTCCGGGGCAATGCCGGGGCCCTCGTCCCGGACCTGGAACTCCTGCCAGCTTCCCCCCTCGTCGTCGACCGCCGCCAGGCTCACCCGGAGCCGGCCGCCGGGTGGGGAGAACTTGACGGCGTTGGTCAGCAGGTTTTGCATGGCCCGTTTGAGCTTGAGCGCATCCCCCGGGACGGGCGGCAGCCCGGATGGTTCGACCACCACGGAAAGCCCCTTCTGTTCGCAAACCGGCCCGGCCAGTTCCAGCAGGGTGGACAGGATCTCCCCCAGCGACACCTCCCCGCGCTCCAGGTGGAGGTTACCGTTCCCCGAGCGGCCCAGGTCCAGCATGTCGCCGATCAGTTCCAGCATCAACTGCACGGACTGAAGGCCCATCTGGGCGTGATGCCGGGCCGGTTCGTCGGGCGACTTCTGTTGCAAGATCTCCAGGGTGGCCTGGATGACGCACAGGGGGTTGCGCAGGTCGTGGGCCAGCATGGCGGTGAAATCTTCCTGAAGACTGATCTCCTGCTGCAGGAGTTGCTTGTCCGACTCGGCCCGCTGGCGCACCAGGTCCCGCTCCGCCCGGGCCCGCATCCGGGCCTTGACCCGGCGGAGCCGCCACTCGTACCCGCCCAGCACCAGCAGCAGCGCCAGGACCGCTACCAGCCCCCGGAACCACCAGGTCTCCCAGAAGGGCGGCAGCACCACGAAGGCGAAGGTCGCGGGGACCGGGCTCACCAGGCCGGCGGCATTCCGGGCCTGCACGACGAAGCGGTATTCGCCCGGCGGCAGGTGCTGGTAGGAGACGGTTCGCCGGTCCGTCCACTGCCACTTGTCGCCGGCGAGCCCCTCCAGGGTGTACTGGTAGCGGACCTCGCCGGGCGAGGTGTAGTCGAGGCCCACGAAGCGGAACTCCAGGTAGTTCCGGTCATGGTTGAAGCGCATGCCCGGGCGCGGCTCCAGGTCCTCGCCGAAGAGGCGCAGCCCGGTCAGGTAAACCGGGGGCGGGACATGGGGCTCGTTGACCCACGCCGGGTCCAGGCACGTGACGCCGCTGGTGGTGCCGAACCAGAGGCGGCCTTCCCGGTCGCGCAGCGCGGCGCCCTGGTTGAGCACCGACGAGATCATGCCGTCCGTCTCGGTGTATTTCCGGAAGGCCCCGCCGCTGAAGTGAACCACGCCGCGGGTGGTGCTCAGCCAGAATTCGCCGTTCTTGCCGGGGAGGACGGCGTAGACGAAGGGGTCGCTCAGCCCGCTGGACCGGTCGTAGCCGGTGAAGGCCCTGCCGTCGAAGCCGAACAGCCCGCGTTGGGTCCCGAACCAGGCCTGGCCCTTCCGGTCCACCGCCACGGACATGACCATGTCGCAGGAGAGGCCCTGCCGTTCGGTGAAGACCTCCAGGCCGGACGGACCGATCCGGACGGCGCCGTCGTCGGTCCCCACCCAGATTCGCCCCTGGGGGTCCTCCGCGATGGCGTTGACGATGTTGTCGGGCAACCCGTTGCGGGTGGTGTACCAGGCAACCGATTCCCCGTCCAGGCAGGCCGCGCCGTCGGGGGTCCCGAACCAGACCCGTTTCCGGGAGTCCTCGAACAGCGTGAAGATCGTCTTCCCCGCCAGGGAACCGTCCCCCGTGAAGGCCCGGAACCGTTCCCCCTCCAGCCGGCAGGGGCCCATGGCCGTCCCCGCCCAGAGCCGCCCCTGCCGGTCCGCCAGGAGCGAAAGCACCCAGTCCGAGGACAGGCCGTCCCCGGTGGTGAACGTCCGCCAGTTGACCCCATCGAAGCGGCTGACCCCGTTCCTCCAGGTGCCGAACCACATCCGCCCCCCCGGGTCCTGGCAGATGGAAAAGACCCAGTTGTGGGCCAGGCCGTCCAGCCGGGTGTAGTTGGTGAAGAGGCGGCCGTTGAACTTGCGCGCCCCCTCGTGGGTCCCGAACCAGAGATTGCCTTCCCGGTCCTCGAAGATGGACCGGACGCGGTTGGCGAAGATCCCCACCTCGGTTCGGAAGACGGAGAAGCGCCGTCCGTCGAAGCAGGAAACGCCCTCCACCGTCCCGAACCAGACGTGCCCGCGCCGGTCCTCGCGGATCGCGAAGACCAGCGGGCTGGCCAGGCCGTCGGAGACGCCGAAGTTGCTGAACCGTTCGCCGTCGAAGCGGGACACGCCCCTGCGGGTCCCGATCCACAGGTGACGGCGGGAGTCCTCGAAGAGGGACATCACGTCGTTGCCGGCCAACCCGTCGGCGGTGGTCAGGATCCGGAGCGTCCCGTCCCGGAGGCAGGCCAGGCCCTTGAGGGTGCCGATCCAGACCCGGCCCGCGTGGTCGCCCAGGATGGCGTAGGTGAAGGGGTGGGGGAGACGGCCGGAGAGCGGCCACCGCTCGAGGACCTCGCCGCGAAGAAGGTAAACCCCGGCGGCGCAGCCCACCCAGAGGGTCCCCGCGGGGTCGGTCCACAGCGCCGTGACGCGCCGGAGGGCCCGTCCGGACGCATCACCCACGGTCCGGAACCGGTCGCCCTCCCGGACGGCCAATCCCGATTCGGTGCCGACCCAGAGCCTCCCCTCCCGGCCCAGGTGCATCACGCGGACAGCGTCGTCCGCCAGACCCTCACGCCGGGTGAACCACCGGAGTTCCTGGCCGTCGAAACGAGCCGCGCCCTGGTCCGTGCCGAACCACAGGAAGCCCTCCCGATCCTGCAGGACCGACGAAACCACCAGCCGTCCGAGGGGGTCGGCCGGCCGGTACTCGTGGAAAAGGCCCACGGGCCCCGCCGCGGCAAAACCCCAGGCAAGAACCCCCGAAAGGGCCAGGCATCGTATAATCACGTGGTTCATGGCGTTGTAGCGATCAAAACCTCTCGAAAACTTGGCGGAAAAGAATTGTACCATACACGGACCCGATTCCGAGGGGGTTTTGTGCGTCGCGTGGCGGTCGCCGGGGTGGGAACGCCGCCTTGCTGTCGCGCCCGGGCTCTCCCGGCACGCGTGTCGACCGGCCGGGCACGCCCGCTGCGAAAGAAGGCTGAGGCGTTCCCAAAAAGTCCTCCTCTCCCACGAAGGCACGGAACAACGCGATTTGTATTCGAATAACAAAACATGACGCCCCCGCAAGAAGTCCTGATCGTGATCTCACAGAGGCACGGAGAAGAATCACAAGGATTGTCGATTCTGTTAAATACGATTTACAGTTCTCCGTGCCTCCGTGCCTCTGTGAGAGAAAAGGACTTTTAACGAGATCATCAAGATCAACGACCCGCAAATCGGTTTTCTCCGGGGAGGCCCGGGCTTGACAGCCCCGTCCCCAGGTGCTAGCCTGAACCCACGGGTTTTCCAAGAGGGGTTTTCAAGGAATTCGATCCTTCCGGGAGGTCAACATGTCCAGCGTCCCCGTTCCCGCGTGGTCCGGAACCTGCCGCCCGCCCGCCCGCCGCCTCGCCTGGCCGTGGTGGGTGGCGACCCTCGCCCTGTGTTTCATGACGGGGATCGCCGGTCCGACCGGGGAAGCAGGAGACGCTGCCGCCGGAGACACCGTCGTCTGCCGGGAAGCCGTCTCCTGGGTGGAGAGCGCGGGCGCCGTCCCCCCCTCCGCCGGGACGGGGACCTGTGCCGCCAAGCCCAACGCCGGCCACTACCTGACCATGTTCGTCCCGGGCCAACTCCGGGACGACGGCGCGAACTGCACCGGCATCCAGGGGAGCAAGTACTTCAGCGCCTTCGCCACGGGGGCCGGGCCGGTCCAGTCCACCGACTGGTGGACGGGGGCGGGCCTGCAGTGGAGCGGGTGGGTGGAGCGTTCGCCCGACGACAAGCTCGTGCGGACGAAGTCCTTCTTCAGCGAACCGCTGGAGTTCGCCTTCCTCGACCTCCCCGTGAAGACGGGAGGGGCCCCCGTGGCGATCCACGGGCTCCACTGCGCGAACCTGAGGGAACTCCCCGTCCGCACCTCCTCCGACCCCGCCGTCCCCTACACCAGCCAGGAGGTGGCCTACGGCAACGTATCCCCGGCCCTCAACCCGGTGGTGACGGTGGGCCTGGACGGCGTCCACCCCGTCAGCGCCCAGACGCCGGCGGTCCCCGCCACCCCGCCGTACGACAACGTCCGGGTGAAGAGCTACTCGGACTGGGGCCTGGTGCTCACCTACGCCGACGGCGGCAGTTCCCTCGACATCACCCTGGCCAACGGCAGCCCCTGCGTCTGGTTCCAGCGGACCGCCGGGACCGCCCCCTTCACGGCCTGGGCGGGGGTGATCGCCTCCCCCGGCGCCGTCACGGTCTGGAAAAACCAGGGGAGCGCCCTCGGGCTCACCGTGACGTTCAACGTCCAGTCCGCCGGCGGCACGTTCCCAAACACCTCCTCCTACGCCCTCCTCGCCGACCAGGGCGCCTGGACGCCGGCCGACCACTCCGACACCCCCGCCCGGCCGCTGTTCGCCTTCTCCAACCCGCAGGCGACGAAAGTGGTCCTGGTGGCCATGCCCCACAATACCGAGTCGGCGACGGACCTGGACGCCGCCCTCACCGTTCTGGCGCCCCACGCCTGGCAGCGGATCGCCGGCACCCGTCTCCACTACCCCCCGATATCCGGTTCCGACATGACGGTCGAGGTCGGGGGCGTCACCAAGATCCTGGGGTACGACCAGCCCAACGCCGTCCTCCGGACCCTCCACCGCGTGACCACGGAGGCGTTCGACACGGGCGGGGCGGGGGGCGACGCCCTCCAGCTGGTCTTCCCCCACCACCGGAAAGCGATGGTGGCCGAGGACCGGGCCCGTATCCAGGCCCAGTACGCCTGGCGCAGCACCAGCGGGGAGCTTCAGGCCTTCGTCGGGAACCAGTACGTCCGCGAGCTCCGGACCCGCGGCCTCCTCCCCTTCCTGCCCGGCGCCTGCTTCAGCGGCGCCGCCCCCGTCAACGGGAAAATGCCGGCCGCGGACGTCTACGACGGGGTGAAGACCTGGCTCTACCAGGGGGAACTCAAGCCCGACGGGACCCGCAGCCCTATCATCTCGGACCTCGAGCAGCTCGGCACCGTCGGCGGCAACACGTACATCCCCGGCTGGGCCGCCCTGATCGAGACCCTCCCCATCGCCGACCAACTGGCCAACGCCGCGGACCTGGCGGGTTGGGACACGGACTTCAACCTCCCGAAAACCGCCGTGGCCGCCCAGATGCGGGATTTCCTGCTGGATTCCCTCGAGGGGCTCGTCAGCCGGTGGTTCGACGCCTACCAGGCCGGGACCTTCCAGTACAACCCCGAGTTCAACGCCTTCTACGGCTGGCCGGACGGCTTCCAGTCGGTCCAGAGCTTCACCGACCACCACTTCCACTGGAACTACTTCCTCCGCGCGGCCGCTTGCATCGGACGGTACGACCCCCACTGGCTGGAGCTGAACCTCCCCCTGATCGAGGAGCTGCAGCAGGACTCCGCCAACTACGACCGGGCCAACACCCGCTACCCCTTCCTGCGCAACTTCAGCGTGTTCCACGGGCACAACTGGGCCGACGGGACCGCTAACGGCGGCGTGGGGAACAACCAGGAGTCCCTGGGCGAGGCCCTGAGCTTCGCCGCCGGCCTCGCGAGCCTGGGGCAGGCGGCCGGGAAGCCGGAGTGGACGGAGCTGGGGCTCTACCTCTACGAAGAGGAGGTCCTGGCGGGCGAGCAGTACTGGTTCAACCAGGACGCCAACCTCGACGCCGGTTCGGGGACCTTCTTCAACGGCAACTGGCCGGACGCCTACGTCCGCTACCAGAAAAACGGCCAACCCCGGCTGAACTGCTTCGCCGGCACCGTCTCCCAGACCAGCGTCTCCCGCCGGACCTTCTGGAGTTCCGGCTACGAGGACTACGCCAACTCCATCCTGATCCAGGCCATCCCCTTGAGCGCCTCCAGCCTCTACATCAGCCGCAACCCCCAATGGCTCGGCCGGGTCTGGTCGGAGATGATGGTGGAAGCGGCCGACGACCCCAACACCAACAAGCCTGAGTACGTCTACAACGTCCTGTACGCCGGCCTGCAGGCGCAGCTCGCCGGGACCGGCGCCTCCCGGACCGACCCGGGGCCCCCGGGCGCCCTCACGCGGGCCGTCGAGCCTCACATGCCGTTCATGGGGGCCTGGAAGCACCAGGGCATCTATTGGGCCTACAACCTGCTGCGGCTCGGCCGGGTGGACGCCACCGTCGTGGCGGACACCCCCGCCTTCGGCGTCTTCGTCAAGGACGGCACCCGGAGTTTCGTGGCCTACAACCCCGGGCCCACCCCCGTCACCGTCCGGTTCCGGACGGCGGACACCGGCGCCGACGTCACCTCCTTCCCGGTGCCGCCGGGCTCCATGGCCACGAAGATCGGGACGGCCCCCCTGCTGGTGGAGCACGTCGGCCCGCCGCCGGCACCGGACAACCGCCTCTTCCTCCGCAAGACGGCGGGCCTGGGGCTCCCCTGCGACGCGGCGGCCAAGCCCGTCGAAAACCTGAGCACCACCCCCGGCGCCTGGACGATCGGCGACCAGAGCTTCCCCTTCCCCGCCGATCACGCCACCCGCCTGGCGAAGGTCGAGAACTCCCTGGCCTGCCTGCCCCAGGCCGGCAACGCCGTCTACCCCGGCGCCGCGCTGGTCCGGGCCTGGACGGGGACCTTCTGGGGAAAGGTGACCCGGAACCCTTACACGAGGTTCTCGCTCTGCACGGACTCGGCCCTGACCCCCTTCTGGTTCCACGACCCCTCCATGACCCGGAACAACCTGTCCTTCCGCGTGTCCTACGATTTCGACAGCGACGGGACGCCGGACCGGGTCGAGACCTACGTCAACGCCGCCATGGACAACTCCAACACCTTCACCTACAAGAACCGGGTGACGGAGAACCAGTTCGACGTCGTCTGGCCACTCAAGCACAAGGGCGTGAGCATCGACCAGGACCGCTCCGCGGGCTTCCCGGACGTGATCCCGCAGGCGCATCCCGCGACCGTCACCCTGGAAATCTGGGGCGGTACCGACCAGGCGGGCGCGATCTATATCTCCTGCGAGGCCGACCCGGCCACGGGGCGGGCCTCCTGGGTCCAGCCCCCCTACGCGCAACCGGTGGAGACCCGCCGGGTCCTCTACTGTCCGCACACCGCCAGCGGGTCGGGCTGGAAAACCTGGCTGCACCTGGTGAACGGGTCGGACGCGCCCGACGCCGTCACGCTGAAAGCCTACGACGCCCAGGGCGTTCTGAAGGAGACCAACGTGGTGACCATCCCCGGGAAGGGGGCCTTCAGCGGCGAGATGGCGGCCGTCTTCACCGGCCCGGGCACGGCCGCGGCCAACCCCTGGCTGTCCATCGAGGGCGGGACGTCCCTGACCGGGGCCGTCCGGTACGTCTTCTCCGAGGCCAAGGACGCTCCAGCGGGCAGCGAGAGCGTCAAGGGCGACATGGTGCTGCCGCTGGCGGAGTCCCCTGACACCGCCCTGGTTTTCCCCGTCGCCTGGGAGGACCAGACCGTCACGCAGAAGCCCTACACGGGGCTCGCCCTCACCAACCCCAACCCCGTGCCGGCCACGGTGACCGTCAAGGCCTTCGCCGGCAACGGCGGCCTCGTCGGGACGAAAACGCTGGGCATCCCCGCCATGGGCAGCCTGGCCCGGCTGCTGTCCGAGATCTTCCCCCGGCCGGACTACCACCTCGACGACGCCGACTCGGTAACGGTGCAGGCGGACCAGCCCCTGCTGGGGTGGGAGGTCCTCGGCTTCCTGAACCTGCCGGGGTCCATGGCCCTGCCCACCGTGGGCCAGAACGCCACTACCTCGGCGGGTCCGTTCCAGCTGCTGCCCGACCTGAACACCACCGATTACAACACCGAACTGGCTTTCCTCAACCTGGGCCGCGACCCGGCGGTCTTCATCGTGAACTGGGTCCTGGCGGTGTCCGGCAACGCGGCCGCCACCAAGATCTACGACAACCCGCTGGTCGAGACCTGCGGCCAGCGGGGCGGCCCCCTCAAGACCCTCTTCCCGGCCGCCGACACCCTCCCCGCGGGGTACCTCCGCCTGGCCTGTCCCGTCTCCGAGCCCGCGACGGCCGTCGAGATCCTCTATGCGGGATTCTCCTCGAAGGCCGACAGCTACGCTCTGGCCCGGACCCTGGGCAGCCCCGCCGTCCGGGGCGGCCCGCCGGTCCGGCGCGCCCTGCTGCGGGCCGCCGCCGCGCAGTTCGCCCAGACCCTCCCGCCCGACGACGACGGGGCCTTCACGCTCCGTTTCCCTCTCCTGGTGACCGACCCGGCCTGGGCCGGCACCCTGAACCTCATCAACGTGGGGAGCCGGGACGGCGCGGCGTACGATCTCAAGCTCTACGATGCCGCCGGCGCCGTGGTGGGCGGCGCCACCGGGACCCTCGGGGCCCACAAAGCCGTGACGGTCGACCTCTCCAGCCTGGGCGGGTGGGCCGGCGCCGTCTGGATGGAGCTGAGTTCCGCCAACGGGACCCTCAGCGCCGAGTACCGCGCCGTGCACAAGACCGGCACCGTCACGGACAAACTGCTGGTCTACCTGGGGATGTGAAGGGTCAACCGCCCGCGGGGCCGAGGTTTCGCGCTCCGGCGGTACGATTCATTCAAGATTGTTCGTTACTACTCCGATCAGTGTAACGAAGAACTATCCGCCAAAGCATTGGCCTTGTCGGCCCGCTTGAAATGCACTCTCTGCTACACGGCCTGCAAAGTCAGCAAGAAGGAATTAAACCGGCTGGAGAAAGAACTGGGGGGTTTTGCCCACGAATAACGTTGAATTTCTGAATCTGTGGAAGCCGAATCGATGAGCCACAAAGGTCGGGTCCGGTCATGATTTGATGGCGATAAAGGCCATTGCAAGTCTGCCGTGTCATCCCGACAGTCCTTTGGGTCCTTTTAGTCCTTTGGGTCCTTTTGTCCTTGAGGCACCCCAAGTCCGGACCGGGGGGGCGCCCTGCCTCCCGCCCTTTTTCCGCCCCCGTCATGCCCGCGCCGGGACGGCGCGTGCAAACCTCGCCGTTCGTACGCGTCGTCCCGACGCGGACTCCGAAATCTTCCTCAAGAATCCGCCGGATCCGAACTCTTCCCGACCCCCCGCGCCGGGACGGCGCGTGCAAACCTCGCCGTTCGTACGCGTCGTCCCGACGCGGACTCCGAAATCGTTTGCAGCGAGGGCGGCGGGGTCGCCGTTCAACCGACCCGAAACCGCATTTCACAACCTCTTCTTCCTGATTGGGTTGTGTATTTACTCCTGGAGAGCCCCGTCGCTCCCGGTTGACCCAAACCCTGTCGGGGTTCCCTGTTCTATAGTGTCTTCGTGATTGGTCATTTCAAGGGGCTCTTGAAACAACGCCTACGGATCTCCTATCCCGAAGGGATCGAAGAAATTAGCCGGTGGGAGTTCCCCCGGAGGGGCGAACTCCCACCGGTAGGAGCCCCTTAAACCCGCCGCACCCCGGAGGGGTGCCGGAAAACCACGAACGATCCATGCGCCGCCTCCGGGGCGCGGCCCGTCAATCGGACCGGTTTCCCGGTGGGAGCACCGCCTCCGGCGGAGCACCCACCGGCGAATCTCTATAATCCCTTCGGGATAACGTGTTCCCATCGGCATTTCCCCGAATCGCGGAGCGATTCCTGAATTCCGTTGGGATTCCATGTTTGTCGCGGGGGCGGCGGGACGGCCATCCAGTCGACCAGAAACCGTGTTTCGCAACCGATTATTTCCAAATCGGTTGCGAATTTGCTTCTGGAGAAACCGCCGGATCTGAACTCTTCCCCACCCCACCCACCCGCGCCGGGACGGCGCGTGCGAAGCTCCCCGCCCCACCCCCGCGCCGGGACGGCGCGTGCGAAGCTCCCCACCCCAGCACCCGCGCCGGGACGGCGCGTGCGAACCTCGGCGTGCAAACTTCGGCGCTATTTTTCTTTCCGTGCCAGGGCCAGGCCGACGTCCGGGGCCGGCGTGAAGACGAGGGGGGGCCCGAAGAGGTTGTCTTCTTTCAGGTGCCGGGCCACCACCGCCCGGAGTTGCGCCGCCGTGGCGAACCTGCGGTCGTGAAGCGCCGGGTGGTCGTCGGAGAGGATCCGCACCCGAAGGCCCCCGCCCGGTTCGACATCGTACCGGAAGAAGATGAAGTCCCGGTCCTTGGGCTCGGCGGAGTCGATGTTCTGAAGGTTCATCATCCGAACGCCGCTCACGTCGGTCAGGTACCCCCGGGCCACCGAGGGGGAGGCGTCGCCTTCCGAGAAGAGGACCAGGTACTCCCGTTCGCTGTACTTCCGGATGACCAGCCGGTAGGCATTGGGGGCGTCGGCGGGGGCCGTCTGGATCCAGTTGCCCGGCAACCGCGCATCGACCGGAAGGGCCGGCGCCGACAGGGGGACGGGGGAGTCGTAGCACCCCGTCAGCAGCACGAGGGGCAGCAGGAGCGCAAGCGTGGTGAAGATGCGTTTCATGGCGATTGAACCTCCTTTTCCGGCCCGCCGGGCGGCCCGGCTCTGCGGGCCGACGTCCGGGGCGTCAGCGGAATGATCCCCCGGCGTTGTTCCGGGGGATCTACCCCGGGGGCCCCCCGCCGGGGCGGTCATCGAAGGGCTGTCCCCCGCACAGGTCGTCCCGGATCCGGAGCAGGGTCGACACCAGGGTGTCCATGGTCTCCGGGGTGACGAACGGCGTCATGATGAACGATTTCAGGGCGTAGATCGGCCGCCCTTCCGGGGTTTTCCGGTAGCAGGTGGTCAGGGAGAGGTTCGCGCACTGCCCCCGGCGGGACTCCTCCCGGATCCGCAGGTAGATCTGACGGTTGAACTCGTTGTGGCGCTCCAGGTCCGCCGCGCCGTCCGCGCCGGCAATCTCGGCCTCGTACCGGGCGGCGGCGTCCACGCCCGGCGGGTAGAGGCGGAAGAGGGTCACCGGGCCGAAGTTGTACCGGTTCAGCACGACGGCGGTGGGCTCTTCGCCCAGGCTCCGCCGCAGCCGGTTGGCCATCTCGATGGGGTGGCTGAGGAGGACCCGGTAGCCGTCCTTCCCGAAGAAGCGGAGGTTGGCCAGGGCGGAGAAAACCCCCGAGGCCGACCGGGAGAGTTCCAGGGTGTAGAGCCCCGGTCGATAGTTGCCCGCCTGGAAGAGGTAGGGGATGACCTCCTGTGTCCGATGGATGTGGCAAAGGTCGTCCTTGTCCTTCAACAGGATGAAAGAGGAGATGCAGGGCGCGTACCCGGTTTTGTGAAAATCGATCCCGATAGAGTCGGCAAGGTGAAGGTTTTCCACGGCCAGGCCGGTGTCGCGAACCGACTTGAGGGTGTCCGGGGTGAAGCCCAGGGGGTTGGCGTCGAAGTCGTAGTCGTGGAAGACGCGGTACGGCCAGCCGATCACGGCGTCGGCGTGGATGTGGGGCACGTAGTCCAGGTTGTATTTCCTGACGATCTGGTCCCGGAGCCCCGCGATGAAGGTGAGGTCGTCCATGCCGAAGGCGTCGGTGGTGCCCAGGGTGCAGATGAAGCCGCCCAGCTTCTCCCCGCGGTCCAGGAGGTCGTAGACGATCTCCAGGGTCTCGGCGGGGAGGAGGCAGTTGTCGTCGTCGGTGGGCACCGTCACCAGGTTCTTCCGACCGATCCCCAGCCACTCCAGGGCGTTGTACTTGCAGGAGTGGGCCGCGTCCGAGGCGACGACCTTCACGTCCTCGCGGAGCCCGTGCTCCGCCGCGCCGGGGACGGCCTTGGCCGTCATCATCCGCACGCCGTAGAGCGTGGCGCCGGACCCGCCGTAGGTGGAGATCCCCACCGAGCGGGACTTGTCGTAACCCACCCACTCCGAGAGGAGGGCCGAGACCTCCACCTCGGCCTCGGCGAAGCGGCGGCTCCAGTCGTCCCAGAGGAGGTTGGGGTTGAGCAGGCTCGTGATCAGGGTCGCCAGGAGGGACGGGAGGGTCGAGGGCGGGGCCACGTTGAACTGCTGGAGCGGGTGGGCGAAGAGGTCGGCGCCCGGGAGGTAGCCGGCCAGGAGGTCCACCACGGCCTCCACGGAGCGCATCCCCTCGTCCAGCACCGCCTCCCGGGCCTTGGCGTAGTCGTTCTCCCGGGCCTCCCCCAGGAAGTGTGACCGCCCCTTCATGGCATCGAGCCGGTCGAGGACCTTCATGACGGTGAACCCCACGTAGGCGTCGTGAAGGGGGCTGGAGAACGGCGAGGGGAACCCCTCCCGGATCTTGTCCAGGAGCGCCTGCCCGCGCTCGCGGTTTTCGACGGGATCACCGGTCATGCATCCTCCTCAGGAGTGCGGCAGTGAGCCCTCGAACTGCCGCTTTGGATTTCGGCGCCGAACCTTCATACCGTCGCCGGGGCGGATCTTATCCCTCCCGGCGATGCGGCGCATCACGCTTTCGCGGGCGGCCCTCGCGCAGGGGGCATGCCCGCCTGCACTCACAGCATCGATAGAGGTCGAAACCCCGTCCGACCCGGGCGAAGGAATGGGCGCGGCAGCGGGACTGGTCCACCGTCACGCCGTCCAGGGCCTTCGGTTCGCAGGCCTCCAGGCACTTCCGGCAGCGGGCCGGGCACCGGAAATCATCCACCAGGGGATCCGCCTCCAGGTTCTCGGCCATCAGGACCGCGCCGATGTAGACCCGGTTCCCGAATGTCGGGTGGATGAGGAGCGTGTTGCGCCCCAGAATTCCCAGGCCCGCCAGCCGGGCGGCATGGCGCATGGACAGGACGCCCATCCCGTGGGACCGTTCCGGTTCCCAGTGCACGTAGGGGGTGTCGCAGGGTACGGGAAGGGCCCGGACACCCCGCGCCTCGAGGGCCCGGCACAAATCCAGCCCCAGGCGGTCCAGTTCGGCGTACATCAGGGAAGCCGCATGGGTGTAGGGGACGGGGAGACCCGCCAGAAGGACCTCCGCAGGCATGCTCTTGAGGAACACCACCACGGACCGGCAGTCGGGCCAGACCTCCGTTGGGTGGAACCCCGCCGGGGCGCCGTCGAACCGCTCGACGGACGCGATGCCGCACGCCTCCGCCCCCAGCCCGGCCGCCAGGGTTTTCACTGTATCGGACCGGATACGCGGTTCGGTCATCAGGACCTCTAGCCTCAGTTTCCTTTTTATCGCACCTCGATTTTAATAAGTCAAGGCGTATCAGCGAGAAGGACGGCGGATTGAGCTATCCCCTAAATAATCCGCAGTAAATGCCAACAAAATAATTGACTTTG